>NZ_JBNHHB010000106.1:0-18363 GCF_059091905.1 Arthrobacter sp. Dra40 | reverse complement strand
CGCCGGAGCGGCCGGCTTGGCCTCGGCAGCCGGCTTCGCCGGAGCGGCCGGCTTCGCCTCGGCGGCCGGCTTCACCTCAGCGGCCGGCTTGACCTCAGCTGCGGGCTTGGCCTCGGCGACCGGCTTGACCTCAGCTGCGGGCTTGGCCTCGGCGACCGGCTTGACCTCAGCTGCGGGCTTGGCCTCGACGGCCGGCTTAACCTCAGCTTCCGTCTCTGCCTCAGCTTCGACCGCAGGCTGTTCCGCGGGCTCGATGTCGGCCCCTACCGTCGGCTCGGCCTGCTCATCCGGCTCGGCCAGCTCAGCCACAGCCGGCGCTTCGGCCGTTTCCTCCGGCTGGTTTGCCAGTGCGGCCAGGCCTTCCGGCATCAGGTCGCCCAGACTCTGGGTCAGAGGATCCTGATCGGACGAGGTGTCCACCTTCTGCTTCTTGGCTTCGTTCGTCGCCTTCGCGTCGGCCTTCTGGGCGGCCCGCCTGGCTTCTGCCTTGGCTTCGGCCTTGTTCTTGGTCGGGCCGATCACCATGACCATGTTGCGGCCGTCAATGCGCGGGGTCGATTCGATGACGCCGACTTCGGCGACGTCCTCGGCGAACTTTTGCAGAAGGCGGATGCCCATTTCCGGGCGCTGCTGTTCGCGGCCGCGGAACTGGATCATGGCCTTGACCTTGTCGCCGGCTGCGAGGAACCGCAGGGCGTGGCCGCGCTTGGTCTCGTAGTCGTGCTTGTCGATCTTCAGGCGGAACCGGATCTCTTTGAGCACAGTGTTCGTCTGATTCTTGCGCGCCTCGCGGGCCTTGACCGCAGCCTCATACTTGTACTTGCCAAAATCCATAAGCTTGCACACCGGAGGCTTGGCCTGCGGTGCGACCTCAACCAGGTCAAGATCCGATTCCGTGGCCAGGCGCAGGGCATCCTCAATACGGACGATGCCTACCTGTTCGCCGTTGGGTCCGACTAACCGCACCTCGGGAACGCGGATACGATCGTTGATTCTTGGCTCGCTAATGTGTGGCTCCTGTCGCTGAAATCCGGCTGCCGCTTGAAATGGAAGAAGGCCTCCCATTGCAAGCGCAATCGAAGGCCTCATAAGTGGCGGCACGCGAAACTGCACAAGTTCCGCTGACCGGGACCGGGCGCCCTCATTCGAGGGTTTTCGGCTCAGCCTGCCGACCTGGACCCGGCAGCTCTGGCTAGCCATACCGACGGGTGGGAGAGGTCTCCGCTTGCAGATTGGCTCCTGCTTTCCCACGTGCTTTCAGGCACATAAGTAACGGGATCCAATTGGTCTGTGACAAGCTTACCAGTATGAGCAGCTCAGATAACAATCCGCAGACCGACGGTCACCGCCACAGCTTCGCGACCGAGGCCGTCGCTGCCTCCAGCCAGGAACAGGAAGTCCTGGGCCAAATGCGCGATATTGCCGAAGTCCCCGCCGTGGAAGTCATCACCACGGCGGCGGTCCATCTGATGAGCGCCGCCGCCGTCAAGTGCGGTTTGGCTGCCGGCGAGGACGCCGAAGAGCTCAAGGATCTGGACGAAGCGCGCAAGCTCATCACCGCTCTGGCCGGATTCGTCACCGCCGCGGCGCCGGAGATCGGCAGCCAGCACGCCGGACCGCTGCGCGACGGCCTCCGCTCCCTGCAACTGGCCTTCCGTGAAGCTTCCGTGATCCAGGATGAACCGGGCAAGGGCCCGGGCGAGAAGTTCACCGGTCCGGTCAACTGACCGGCATCACCTAGCCAAACTGACAAGTACGACGCCGGTGCCAGACACCGGCGTCGTACTTTTTAATGTTTCGGGTGGGGGTCGATGCCTGTGGTTAGCGGGTGAACTTCAGTTCCAGCGAGTCCACGTGCTCGGCGAACTCCTGACGGGCTTGAAGCCGTTGCTGGATTCGTCCGGCCAGGGCACCCAGCTCCTCGCGTCCCAGCCCGTCCCGAATCTGAAGGACCAGGCGAAGCTCTGGGCCATGGCCGCCGCCGGCCACTACCGAACCATCGCCAGCCCGCGCCGCGATGCCGGCCCCGGGCTCCACGGAGGCGGCGATGACCGCGTCCTCGCTGCTGGTCGCTTCGGCCACCCATTCCAGCAGGGCGGGATCCCGATAGGAGGGTACCCATTCCTGCTGTTTGGCCAATGCCCACAGGGCGGGTCGGCGGACCACGAAGGTCAGGTCGGCCCCCGGATCCACGACCATCAGTTCGGCCTCCTCGGAGACGGCCGCCAGAGCCGCGCGCGGCGCGTAGACGGCAACAGGTCGCGCGTCCGGATGCCATGCTTCCAGTGCGGCAGTACTGGTGAAGGCCGGCAGAGCACGGCGTCCGTCCGGCGCCTGCAGGGTGACCAGAGCCATGTCCGCCTGTTTATCCGCGGTCAGGCCGCCGCTGCCCTCTGCCTCTTCTCCAAGCGTGGCCACGATGGGGACGAAAAGGCGTGCGTTCGCCAAGGCAGCGACCACTTCCGCTTCGCCGCCGGTGCCGGCGGCAAGCCATTGAAGTGCCGCTTCGTAGGCGGGATCGGTGCTGCCGTCGTCTTGATCGAACTGGTGCAACGGATTTCCGTCGCCGCTCAGGTCGCGTCCGGCCCAGCTCTGCCCCGCCGAGTCTCCGGCGCCGCCGGCTGCTGCCAGTGCCGCGGCGATATGGGCGGGCAGCTCCTTCTTGCCCATGTGGCTGCTCAGCGCCGTCCGGCCACGTCGAGAGCTTCGGGCAGGGTGAACTTGCCCGCGTAGAGGGCCTTGCCTACGATCGCGCCTTCGACTCCGGCCGGAACAAGTTCCCGCAGTGCCCGCAGGTCATCCAGGCTGGAGATCCCGCCGGAGGCGACAACGGGCTTGTCCGTCCGCTCGCACATCTCCTGAAGCAGCTCCACGTTCGGGCCGCGCAGTGTTCCGTCTTTGGTCACGTCGGTGACCACGTACCTGGCGCAACCGGCGTCTTCGAGGCGGGCCAGCACCTCCCACAGGTCACCGCCTTCCTGCGTCCAGCCCCGGGCGGCCAGCGTGGTGCCCCGCACGTCAAGACCAACCGCGATGGCGTCACCGTGACGGGCGATGGCGCGTGCGGTCCATTCCGGGTTTTCCAGGGCAGCCGTGCCCAGATTGACACGTGCGGCCCCAAACTCAAGCGCACGTTCCAGGGAGGCATCGTCGCGGATGCCGCCGGACAGTTCCACCTTGATCGTCAATTCGTCGGAAACCCGGCGGAGCACTTCGGTGTTGTTGCCCCGGCCGAACGCCGCATCGAGATCCACCAAATGCACCCACTCCGCGCCGTCGTTCTGCCATGCCAGGGCAGCTTCCAGCGGATCCCCGTAACCGGTCTCGCTGCCGGCTTCGCCCTGGACCAGCCGGACGGCCTGGCCGTCGGCAACGTCGACTGCGGGCAGGAGTTCGAGGATGGATGTGTGGTTGTTCATGGTGCTTCCGCTTTCTGCGCTTTCAGCTGCGCGGGATGGTTGTGGTTACGGGCCGAGAGTGAGCAGGTACGCCGCCAGCAGCGACATGCCGGCCAGGATCCAGAAGACGATAACCAACCACTTGGGCAGCCGCTGCTGCCGGAACGAGATGGCACCGCCGGCGAGCAACCCGGCCAGGGCCATCAGGAGGATGCTGGTCACGGCTATCGCAAGGTCTTCAGCCAGTTGCGCAGCAGCTCCGCACCGGCGTCCCCGGACTTCTCCGGGTGGAACTGGGTAGCGCTGAGCGGGCCGTTTTCAACGGCGGCTATGAAGGGGGCTCCGTGCGTGGACCACGTCACCTGCGGCGGGGTCATGGCAGGCTGGGTGACATCGAAGTCCCAGTGCTGCACGCCGTAGGAATGTACAAAGTAAAACCGCTCGTCTTCAATGCCGGCAAACAGCCGGCTGCCCTTGGCTGCGTCGACAGTGTTCCAGCCCATGTGCGGGACGACTTCCGCAGGCAGGGCTTCCACCGTTCCCGGCCACTCCCCGATCCCCTGGGTGCGCACCCCATGTTCCACGCCTTCGTCGAACATGACCTGCAGGCCCACGCAGATGCCCAGCACCGGCCGGCCGCCAGCCACCCGGCGGCCGATCCAGCGCAGCGCGTCAACGGACTTCAGCCCTTGCATGACGGTGGCGAAGGCGCCGACGCCGGGGACCACGAGCCCGTCAGCGTCGAGGACGTCCGCGGAGGCGTGGCTCAGCGTGACGTCGGCGCCGACGTGTTCCAGTGCCCTGACGGCCGAGCGCACGTTGCCCGAGCCGTAGTCCAGAACGGTGACTTTGGGTGCAGCTGTCACAAGGCGCCCTTCGTCGAGGGAATGCCCTCGACCCGGGGATCGGTTTCCACAGCGGCCCGCAGCGCCCGGGCGAAAGCCTTGAACTGGGCCTCCACGATATGGTGCGGGTCCCGACCGCCGAGAACGCGCATGTGCAGGCAGATCTGGGCGTGCAGCGTGATGGCTTCGAAGACGTGGCGGGTCAGCGATCCGGTGAAGTGCCCGCCGATCAGGTGGTACTCCTGGCCTGCGGGTTCCCCGCTGTGCACCAGGTAGGGCCGGCCGGAGATATCGACGACGGCATGGGCCAGAGCCTCATCCAGCGGCACTGTGGCCTCGCCGAAACGGCGGATCCCGGCCTTGGTCCCCAGCGCCTGCTTCAGGACCTCGCCGATCGTGATGGCAACGTCTTCCACGGTGTGGTGGGCGTCGATATGCGTGTCGCCGGTGGCCTTCACCGTCAGGTCGATCAGCGAGTGCTTGGACAGGGCGGTGAGCATGTGGTCATAAAACGGCACGGTGGTGCTGATCTCGGAACGGCCGGTGCCGTCAAGATCCAGTTCAACCAGCACGGACGACTCGCTGGTGGTGCGTTCGAGGCGTGCGGTACGTCCGGTGGTGGTATCCACGGTCATGGGGGGTCCTTTGACGAAATGGTTGACCGGCCGTAGCCGGTGCACTCTTACTAGTTTAGGAGACCGGGCTGGGGATGAGCGCCTTGATGCCTTCGAGGAAGGCTGTGGTCTCGGCCTCAGTGCCGGCGGTAACGCGCAAATGGCCGGGAATTCCGACGTCGCGGATCAGGACTCCGGCTTCCAGAAGCCCACGCCACACGGCGTGCGGGTCAGCAAGTCCTCCGAAAAACACGAAGTTTGAATCGGACGGGGCCGGCGTCAGGCCAAGTTCAGCCAGCTCCTGGATAATGCGGTCACGCTGCGACTTGATGTCCTCAACATTGGCCAGCAGCGCATCGGCATGTTCCAAGGCAGCCAGCGCGGTGGCCTGCGTGACGGCGGACAGATGATAGGGCAAGCGGACCAGCCGCAGTGCGTCCGCAATCTGGGGGGCAGCGGCCAGATATCCCACTCTCGCTCCGGCCAGGGCGAACGCCTTGCTCATGGTGCGGGACACGATCAGCCGCTCCCGTCCCGGCAACAGTGTGAGCGCACTCGGCGTCCCGTCGTGTGCGAATTCAGCGTAGGCCTCGTCCACAATCACGATGGCATCGGATGCCGCCCCGGCTTCGTAAACGGCTTGCACAACATCAAGGCCCAGAGCGGTGCCGGTCGGGTTGTTTGGGGAGCAAAGAACGACGATGTTCGCACCGGAGTCAACAACAGCTGCGGCAGCGGCTTCCGGGGAAAGGGTGAAGTCTGCACCACGCGGGACGGCCACGTACTCGGTGTCTGTTCCACTGGCCAGCAGCGGGTACATGGAATAAGTCGGCGGGAAGCTCAGCAGGCGCCGGCCTGGGCCGCCGAAAGCCTGGAGGATTTGCTGGAGCACTTCGTTGGAACCGTTGGCAGCCCAGATGTTTTCCGCCGTGAGTCCGTGCCCCAAATAGCGGGCCAGCGCGCCGCGCAGTTCGGAAAACTCGCGGTCCGGATACCGGTTGAGACCCATGGCCGCGGCACTCACGGCCGAGACGATGGCTTGGTGTACAACGTCAGGCAGCCCGTGGGTGTTTTCGTTGACGTTGAGGAGGACCGGGACCTCCAACTGGGGAGCACCGTATGGCTCCAAGCCGCGGAGATTCTCCCGCAACGGCAGGCGGTTCAGGCGTTCTAGCTGCTCACTCACCACGCCAGTTTAAGCTTCGGCCCGCCCGGGGCAGGAATCGGGCGGGCCAAAGCAGCTCATATTACGGTTGCCTCAACGCGTGGACGGCACCAGTAGCTGCTGCCCGGCATGAACAATGTCTCCGTTGAGGCCGTTCAGTTGCGTGATCTCGAAGATCACGTCGTGGGGGTTGCGTTCGGGCGCCGACTGGACGGCTACATCCCACAGTGTTTGGCCGCTTCCCACGGTGACGGTTACGGCTGGTCCCGGCCCCAGGCCCCCGGCGGCCATTGCCGGTGCCGTGAAGAAACCAATCAAGGTCAATGCGGCGGCCGCGGCGAGCATCAGCGGCAAACCGATCAACAGCAAACGTCCTCGGCGGGTGAGCCGGAGACGGGCGTTGGTGTCGATTCCGGCGGACTGCACTGCTAGCTGGGCGGACATGGTGCCACCTTTCCGATTTTCGATCTGTTTCGACTGGTTTCGATCGCCTGGCGACGTATTCGAACGTATCTTCGAATACGTCTTCTACAGTTTTAGCACTGGTGATCGAAGATTGTCGAGACTCGATCGAACAAATGTTTGAAATTGCTACCCGCCTCGCATAGCGTTATGAGCGTTGGCGGCTGTAGTTGCAGTGCATCAGCTGCCACTGACAGAACAGCTGAGACAGCACATCCGTCACTGGCCCAGCAGCAGCGGGTCAGTACACGGACCATCATGGGAAGACCGGGGCCGGATATGTCCGAAGAGAGCACGACCACTGCCGGAGCGAGGCGACGCGGCCGGCCTGTCAAAGTGGGGCGCAGCCTGACTCCGCGGCAGAAAAAGATTCTGGAAACCATCCAGCGTTCCGTCATGTCCAACGGCTACCCGCCCTCGATGCGGGAAATTGGCGACACGGTTGGGCTGGCCAGCCTGTCCAGCGTCACCCACCAGCTGGCCCAGCTGGAGAAGATGGGCTACATCCGGCGCGATCCAAAGCGTCCACGCGCCATGGAAATCCTGACACCGCTGACCCTCGAGCACGGTGGCGTGGAGATCGTCGGCGTCGATGAACCGCAGCAGTTGCGCAGCTCCAGCGGTGTTGCCGTATCTGAACTGACCACCTCCTCCGATACGGCAATGGTGCCGCTCGTGGGGCGGATTGCTGCAGGCGGGCCCATCCTGGCGGATCAGGCGGTCGAAGATGTGATGCCGCTTCCCCGACAGCTGGTGGGGCACGGCGAACTGTTCATGCTCAAAGTTTCCGGCGACTCGATGATCGACGCCGCCATTTGTGACGGCGACTGGGTAGTGGTGCGCCAGCAGCACACGGCGGAGAACGGTGACATTGTCGCGGCGCTGCTCGATGACGAAGCGACGGTCAAGACCTTTCGCCAGCGCGACGGGCACACGTGGCTGCTGCCGCAGAACACGCAGTACGAGCCGATTTTGGGCGACCACGCAACCATCATGGGCAGGGTTGTTTCGGTGATGCGGGCCCTCTGACCCGCATCACGCTCTGCCCGGAGGCAGGGAACCGGTCCTTGGGTCCGGTCCCCGGCCGTGGCAATCCTGATCAGGCGGTGGCCGCCAGCCGTTTCAGAATCTGACGCGCGGTGGCGCCGTCCTGCGTGCTCCAGAATGGCGGTAAAGCGCTGCGCAGGAATCCTCCATAGCGGGCGGTGGCCAAGCGCGAGTCCAGCACGGCCACCACTCCCCTGTCATTGGCTGCCCGGATCAACCGGCCTGCACCTTGCGCCAGCCGCACCGCCGCATGGGTCGCCGACACCGTCATAAAGCCGTTCCCGCCGGCTTGGGCTACCGACCGTGTCCGGGCGGTCGTCAGCGGGTCGTCCGGACGGGGGAAAGGAATCCGGTCGATAACCACCAGCCGGCACGCTTCGCCTGGCACGTCGACGCCCTGCCAGAGTGTCATGGTGCCGAACAGGCAGGTATCCGGTTCATCAGCGAACTGGCGCACCAAAGCCGCCATCGATGACTCGCCCTGGCAGAGGATGGTGAGATCGCTGCGCCGGCGCATTTCCGCCGCGGCTTCTTCCGCAGCGCGTCGCGAGGAGAACAACCCGAGGGCCCCCCCGCGCGAGGCCAGCAGAAGCTCCTCAAGTTCATCGAGCTGCTCGACGCTGGTGCCCCGGCCAGGCTTGGGCAGATGCGACGCCACATAGAGCACGCCCTGCCGGGGGTAATCAAAGGGGCTGCCCACATCGGCGCTGGAATAAGCCGGTGCGCCCGCGCCCAGCAAGCCGAGTGAGCCGGCGACCGCGTCAAAGGTCCCCCCGACCGACAATGTGGCCGACGTGAGCACGACGGTATGTTCGTCGAAAAGCCCCTCGCGCAGCCTGGACGCTACGGACAGCGGTGCAACGTTCAGTGTTGCCGGCTGGTCGTCACTGGCAGTGTAGTCGCCGGTCTCGCCGTACGAACCGGGCCGGGTGGCCCACACGACTTCCCGGGAATCGCCCGCCGACAACAGTCGCTCAGCCAACTCCAGAATTGCAGCAAGCCTGGACCGCGCCATCTGCCGCCCGCCGTCCGCCGCCCCGGAACCTTCAGGCTTGGAATCGGAGAGCGCCGTGCGGGCCGCCTCCCGCAGTTGAGCCAGAACCAACTCATGCTCTTCGCGCAGTCCGGACGCCAACAGCCCGGTCGGCACTGACTGCAGGACGTCCTCCAGTGCATTGGCGGCCGAGTTCAAGGGCTCTACGCTGATCCCCGTGTGCTTGCGCGCAGTCGAGGCGGCCGTGCGGACCATGGCTGCGGACAGCTGTCCTGCCACAGCGCTGGTCACCCGGTCCTGCAGTTCATGCGCCTCGTCAATGACCACCACGTCGTAGTCGGGGAGCACAGCGACGCCCTCGAACGCGTTGATAGCCAGCATTGCGTGGTTGGTGATGACGATATCCGCCTGTGCCGCGTGCCCGCGTGCCAGTTCGCTGAAGCACTCCGCGGCCATGGGACACTTTTGGGCGCCGAGGCATTCCATCGACCCGACCGAAACCTGGCGCCAGGCCCGGTCGCTGACTCCGGGGATCAGTTCATCCCGGTCGCCGGTTTCGGTCTCTTGGGCCCACTCGCGCAGCCGGACGACCTCCTTGCCCAGTGGACCTGCCGCGCCCGATGACGCCGCGGGGTCGGCCGGAGCCGGGTGCGGAACAGCGTCCTCGCCGAGGCTGAACAGAGGGGCGGGCGCGTCATCGTCCGGAAATCCGCCGGCCAGTTTGTGCAGGCAGGCATAGTTGTTCCGGCCCTTGAGCAAGGCCACATCCAACGGCCGGGGAAGCTCCTCCGCGACGGCGTCCAGGAGCCGCGGGAGATCCCTTTTAACGATTTGGGACTGCAGCGCCAAGGTCGCTGTCGAGACGATGGCCGGCTTCTCACCCTGCAGCGCCTGGACCATGAGCGGCACCAGATAGGCCAGTGACTTACCGGTGCCTGTACCCGCCTGCACCAGCAAGTGCTGACGGCGCTCGAAGGCCTCCGCCACTTTCGCAGTCATCTCATGCTGGCCGGCGCGGTGCTGCCCGCCCATGCCCTGAACCGCGACGTCGAGCAGCCGCAAGGCCTCACCGGCCGGACCGTGAAGATCAGTCATGCCTGACGAACTGCTCCAGTTCCACGGCCAGACCCTCACGCACCAACACGTCGAGCCGTGTTCCGTCTTCTCCGTGCTCCATGGCCAGGATCTCGGCATCCTCGCTGTGCAGCCGGCTGATCACTTCGCCGCGTTCGTAGGGAACCAGCAGCTGAAGCTTCACGCTGGGCCGCGGGATGGTCTCGCTCACCAGCCGCAGCAGCTCGTCAATTCCCTGCCCGGTGCGTGCGGATACCACCACATGCAGCGGTTCACGCTGGCGGAGCCTCTCAACCACAAATGGATCGGCGACATCTGCCTTGTTCAGCACCACGATTTCCGGAATGTGCCGCGCCTCCACCTCGGTCAGCACTTCGCGCACGGCGGCGATCTGGCCCTCCGGGTCGGGATGCGAGACATCGACGACATGCAGGATGACGTCGGCGTCGGCAACTTCTTCCAGCGTGGAGCGAAACGCTTCGACCAGTTGCGTCGGCAGGGAGCGGACGAAACCAACGGTATCGGCGAGCGTGTAGCCGATACCTTCCGGGGTTTCCGCCCGACGCACCGTGGGGTCCAAAGTGGCGAACAGCGCATTCTCCACCAGTACACCGGCATCGGTCAGACGATTGAGCAGTGATGATTTTCCGGCGTTGGTGTAACCTGCAATGGCCACCGAGGGCACCGCGTTACGGCGGCGGTTGGCACGCTTGGTGTCGCGCGCAGGCTTCATGGCCGCAATCTCGCGGCGCAGCTTCGCCATCCGCGTACGGATACGTCGGCGGTCAAGTTCGATCTTCGTCTCACCAGGCCCCCGTGACCCGATGCCGCCGCCGGCAGCCCCGACCCGGCCGCCGGCCTGTCGGGACATGGACTCGCCCCAGCCGCGAAGCCTGGGCAGCAAATATTCAAGCTGTGCCAGCTCCACTTGGGCCTTGCCCTCGCGGCTCTTGGCATGCTGCGCGAAAATATCCAGGATGAGCGCCGTTCGGTCGATCACCTTGACCTTGACGATGTCTTCGAGGCCGCGGCGCTGCGACGGTGACAACTCGCCGTCGACAATAACGGTATCCGCCCCGGTGGACATCACGATGTCGCGCAGTTCCTGGGCTTTTCCGGAACCCAGGAAAGTCCCCGGATCCGGTTTCAACCTGCGCTGCACGATGCCGTCCAGCACTTCGGAGCCGGCGGTCTCGGCCAGCGCCGCCAGCTCCCGCAAGGAGTTGTCCGCGTCGTCGGCCGTTCCTTCGGTCCAAAGCCCGGCCAGTACCACGCGCTCCAGGCGCAACTGCCGGTATTCGACCTCGGTGACATCTTCAAGCTCAGTGGAAAGGCCCGCTACCCGCCGCAGGGCACGGCGTTCGGCCAGATCCTGCTGGTCACCATCGAATTCGGAATGCTCGGCATCTAGTTCGGAGAGGGCCTGCGCTCGGCCGCCGACGCCCGGCTTGCTGCGTGCTGCAGTGTCGCGGGCCAGAATACGGTCGATGACTGCCTGGATCTCGTCCGGCGTCATCTCGGGTTCCGGTGTCGGCTGGGGGTTGTTGGTGGTCATGCTCTCCTTCAAAATGTCCGTGGTTCTATCGTAGTCCTCCGGGGTGCGGCCGCCAGAGCCCGAAGATGCAGTTTGTGGATGTTTGGCCAAAAGTCCTCCTGGCATGGGCCCGGTTGTGCCGGGCAGGAAATGCGTGCTGTTGGCGCCTGCTGATAGGCCCGGATGCAACCGGGTGCCGGGGAACGACAACTGCCGGTTCTCAGACGGCTGTGCGGTGTATCGCCAGATGTGCGTGGAGAATCACGGGGAACGGCGATTGCCCGGCGGCCGGGGAGGGCAAGCCTCAACCATCGGCGCGCTGCCCCAGTCGAACGGGACAGCATTGTGCGGCACAATCACTACTTCTTCATGCCTTACACCGTACCAGAGCCCGATGTTGCTTAGGTGGGCCTTGATACCCATTCTGCTGCGCGCGCACTAATCTGGCCGATTATGGGAACAGAGCACTACTTCAGCGCGCAACCGGGCAAACCAGAGGTTCGCCGCCGCCTCTCAGTTGAGCTGGACGGCGAACTCCGGCAACTGGAGACTGCAGGCGGCATCTTCAGTCCCGACGGCGTCGACAAAGGCACGTCGGTGTTGCTGGCCGAAGTCCCACCGCCGGCACCCGAAGGCAATCTGCTGGACATCGGCTGCGGTTGGGGCCCGCTGGCGCTGACCATGGGTCTGAAGTCCCCCCGCGCAAACGTGCTGGCCGTCGACGTCAACGAGCGCAGCATCGCCCTGACCAATGACAACGCCGCCTCCTTAAGCCTGGCCAATGTCCGTGCCTGCCGTCCGGAAGACGTCGACCCGGCAATGCAGTTCCACACCATCTGGTCCAATCCTCCAATCAGGATCGGCAAAAGCGAGCTCCACGAGCTGTTGTTAATGTGGCTGCCCCGGCTCGCACCCGGAGGCGCAGCTTGGCTGGTGGTCCAGAAAAACCTCGGATCGGACTCTCTGCAGCGCTGGCTCGCGGCCGAGCTCCCGGCGGATTTCGCGGTCAGCCGCGCAAGCACCGCGAAGGCCTTTCGGGTGCTCTGCGTCCGGCGGGCTGGCTGAGCCCGGAAGCGGTCCGGCAAGGTGGGCTCTGCGTCCAGCGGGCTGGCCGGCTAAGCCCGGCTGGCTAAGCCCGGGTCGGTCCGGTCAGCGTGCCCCGCGAGACCAAGACCGCCGGGCCGCTTAGCTCCACGTGTTCCCGTCCGTCCGTGCCAGGGGTGAACCGGACGCGGACAACTCCGCCGGGGACCCCGACCTGCCAGTCGTCAGGTGCGCCGGCACCCGCCCAGTAACGTATGGCGGCCGCGGCGGCGCAGGCACCAGTGCCGCAGGACTGGGTCTCCCCCACCCCGCGCTCGTGCACCCGCATGCTGATGTGCCCGGCTCCGTCGGCAACGAGAGGTTCGGCGGGCACAACAAACTCCACATTCGTACCGTGCTCCGGCACCGGGTCCACCGCCGGTGCTTGGAACAATTCGGTGGCCGCCAGTTCTTCGAGTCCGGCCAGGGCCACCACGGTGTGCGGGTTGCCCAGGCTCAAGGACAGCGCAGGACGCGGAACCTGGAGGCCGCCGGCGCTGACCGTGGAGTCCATCGCCCTGGCTTCGGCCTCGGCGGGATAGATGAACTCCCACGGTCCCATGTCCACGGAATAGCCGTTGGCGGACCTGCGGACGATCTTGGTCCCCGCCCTGGTACCGATGGTCAACGATTCACCTGCTCTGAGGGTGGCCAGTCCTTCTGCCAGCAGAAAATGCACGAAGACGCGGACCCCATTGCCGCACATCTCCGAGATTGATCCATCGGCGTTGCGGTAGTCCATGAACCACTCGGCGTCCGGCGCTGTCTGCAGCAAGGCGCGGCCCTCGGGCAAGTGCTCGGAACGCACCGCGCGGATGAGCCCGTCTGCGCCGATTCCGAGATGGCGGTGGCACAGGCCGGCGACAGCCTCTTCACCGATGTCCTTGACCCCGTCCGGATCAGCGATCAGCACAAAGTCATTGCCGGTGCCGTGGCCTTTGGCAAAGGGCAGCCCGGCCAGGGCGGAGACGTGGTCAGGAATGGGATTGTTCACGCGTCAAGCTTAGCGATCTGTCCCGCTGCCTTGTCGGCCACCAGGGGATCCTGCCAGTCGATCCAATGAATCCGGGGATCGGCCCGGAACCATGTCAGCTGCCGCCGGGCAAACTTCCGGGTGGCCAGGACGGTGTCGCCGGCGGCCTCGTCAAGGGTCCATTCGCCGTCGAGCACCCTGAGGAACTGTGCATATCCGAGCGCACGCGAGGCAGTCCGACCCTGGCGCAGACCGCGCCGGTCCAGTTCGGCGACCTCGTCCAGCAGCCCGCGTTCCACCATCGTATGCACGCGACTGGCGAGGCGGTGCTTGAGCTGCTCCCGGTCCACTTGAAGGCCGATCTGCACGGTGGGGCGGACATACTGCCGCTCCGGCATGTACGAGCTAAAGGGGCGCCCCGTCAGCTGCCGGACTTCCAGCGCGCGGACAATGCGGCGGGCGTCCCCCAGCCGTTCGGCAGAAACCGGGTCGACCTGGCGCAGACGTTCCCGCATGACTTCCAGGCCCACAGCTGCCAGCTCTTCTTCCAGCCCGCGGCGCAGGGCGGGATCGGTGCCGGGGAACTCGATGGCGTCGAGGGCAGCCCGTATGTACAGTCCGGAGCCCCCGGTGAGGATGGCCCGCCGTCCCCGGCCATGAACGGCTTCGATCGCTTCCCTGGCCTGCCGTTGGTACGCCGAGACGCTCGCATCTTCCGTCACATCGAGAATGTCCAGCAGGTGGTGAGCGACACCCTGCCGCTCGGGCACGTCCATTTTGGCCGTGCCAATGTCCATTCCCCGATAGAACTGCATGGCATCGGCGTTGATCACTTCGCCGTCAAGCCGCTGGGCCAGCGCGACGGCGAGATCCGACTTTCCGGATCCGGTAGGGCCGACGACTGCGATGACTGCAGGCCCGTCCGGCTGTCTGGGATGGTCGAGCGGCATGGCGCTCAGGCGGACCGGACAGGCAGCGCCGGCATTCCCAACGACACGTGGGCAGGCTTGCCGCCCGGGGCGGGGGTTACCGCGCAGGAGTCCGCTTGGGAGCGGTCCCAGGCATCGCCGGCCCGGGAACGGCGCAATTGGTAGTCCGCTTGAGACGCCGGATCGGCAATCAGGTGGAAGGGCGCTGCTTCGGTAACGGTCACCGTGACCAGGTCCCCCGGGCGCGGTGCGGGCGCGCCGTTGGGGACGGAGAAGTGCACCAACCGCTGGTCACGGGCCCGCCCCGAGAGCCGGTGGGTCTCGTCCGCTTTGCGTCCCTGCTGCGCGGTCACCATGACTTCGACCCGGTTCCCCAGTTGTTTGGCATTTTCTTCGGCGGCGATCCGGTCCTGCAAGGCAGTCAGCCGCTCATAGCGCTCCTGCACCACCGCCTTGGGCAGCTGGTCCGGCAACTCCGCGGCGGGCGTTCCGGGCCGCTTGGAGTACTGGAAGGTGAAGGCGCTGGCGAACCGGGCCTGTTCCACCACGTCCAAGGTGGCCTGGAAGTCCTCCTCGGTCTCCCCCGGGAAACCGACAATAATGTCGGTGGAAATGGCCGCATGCGGAATCCGCTCGCGGACCTTGTCCAAAATGCCCAGGAATTTCCTGGATCGGTAGGACCGGCGCATATCCCTGAGGATCTTGTCGGAGCCGGACTGGAGCGGCATGTGCAGCTGGGGCATGGCGTTGGGTGTTTCCGCCATGGCATCAATGACGTCGTCGGTGAATGCGGCGGGGTGTGGACTGGTGAACCGGACCCGTTCCAAGCCGTCGATGCTTCCGCAGGCACGCAGCAGTTTGGCGAAGGCCCCGCGGTCACCGAATTCCACGCCGTAGGAGTTCACGTTCTGCCCCAGCAGGGTGACCTCAATGGCCCCGTCGTCCACCAAGGCCTGTACCTCCGCCAGGATGTCTCCCGGCCGGCGGTCGCGTTCCTTCCCGCGCAGCGATGGCACAATGCAGAACGTGCAGGTGTTGTTGCAGCCAACGGAGATGGAAACCCAGCCGGAGTACACCGCGTCGCGCTTGGTGGGCAGCGTCGAGGGAAAGACATCGAGGGATTCCAGGATTTCCAGCTGTGCTTCGTTATTGTGCCGGGCACGTTCCAGCAGTGCCGGAAGCGAACCCACGTTGTGGGTGCCAAACACCACGTCCACCCAGGGCGCCTTCTTGAGGATCGTCTCCCGGTCCTTTTGCGCCAGGCAGCCGCCGACGGCGATCTGCATGCCCGGATTCCGTTCCTTCACCGGCGCGAGCTGGCCCAGGTTCCCGTACAGCTTGTTGTCTGCGTTCTCACGCACCGCACAGGTGTTGAACACGACGACGTCGGCCTGGCCGCCATCGGACGCGACCAATCCGGCTGCTTCGAGGAGACCGGCAAGCCGCTCGGAATCGTGGACGTTCATCTGGCAGCCGAACGTGCGCACCTGGTAGGTGCGGGCCTCGGGCTGCTGCTCGATGGTCGGGGCAGGGGCAGTCAAACTCACCTTACAAGGGTACGGCCTGCGGCGGGACCGGCGACAATCAGCGGAGGCTCCACATCAGTACCAGTTGTTCCTCAGCTGGAAGGCCAGCGCAGAGCACGGCGAACCGTACCGGGAGTCTATGTACTCCAGTCGCCGGTCGATGTGAGTTCGGATACCGTGTGCGCTGCTGGATGGATGGTCAGCACTGGCGCTCCAGTCCAATTCCTTGTTCCACAGTGTTTCCAGGCAGCCCAACTCTCCCGCTCCCCAGCCGAAGGCAGGAAGCTCGCCTTCGGCGTAGGCTTTGGTCCCGTCCGCATCATCCGCCGGCGTCTCAGCGGCCGCGCCGGCAGCACTTTGTTCCCCGGCGCTGTCCGCATCAGCTTGTTCGCGGGCGGTGTCCGCCGCCGGCTGCTTTTCGGCGGCATCTGTCGCAGCAGGCTGTTTCCCGGCTGTCTCCGCCGCAGGTGCATCCTCGGCTGAAGGTTTTGGTGTCGGTCCGGCGGCACCTGGCTGCCCCGCTGCTTTCCGGGCGGGGGCTTCCTCTTCTGAGCCTTGCGCAGCAGCGGTTTCCTCCGGCAAACCCACGGCAGCTTCCTGGTGAGCCAGCGAAGGGCGCGTCTCTTGCGCGCGGGCAGTGTTCTTCCCGGCGCCAGCGTCCGTGGGCGCCTCCGCCGCCTGCTGCGCGCCTGCAGCACGCGTTAGCGCCCGGTGCCCTTCGGCCGGCTCAGCCCAACCCATCAGTCCCAGCACCGGAGATGTGACGGATCCGACAGCTTCGGACGGGCTCTGACCGTTGTGGACGGCGCCCGCTGCGCCCGCTGCGCCGGCGATAGCGACGGAGCCTAAGGTCAGGACTGCTGCGGTTTTCAGGCGGCGCCGCCTGCGACTGGTCCGGCGTTGCTGGGTATTCTGACGACGTTCATTCTGCGGTGCACTCACAGTCGCACAATAGTACCGTCGAATCGGGAAAAGTCTCAAAACCATAACGGACGGCCCGCCAGGCCATCTTCGATGCAAACTTCCGCCCCGGGATGTCGGACGGTTTCCCTGGCCCGACGACGGGTGGAGGCCAGGCAACCCGGTCAGAACTCCGGGCTGCCGGCGGCCTTGAGCTCCTCGTCCGCCACCCTGTAGGCCACGGAGGGAGAATAGCCCTTTCGGGCGAGCATGGAGACCAGCCGCCGCAAATGCTTGTCCCTTTCCGGGCGCTCCGCCAAGTGCCAGTCCGGACGGATTTTGCGGCGGACCAGACCGCGCGCGGCATCATGCTCATCTTCCGCTGAGAGCTGGTCCAGCGCCTGCTCCGCGATATCGCCGGCGATGCCCTTGTCCGCTAGCTCGCGCTTGAGCGCTGCGCGGGCCAGCCCCCGGGTTTGAGCGCGGCTACGCACCCACATTTCGGCGAATTCGGCATCGTCAATGAGTTTGACTTCCTCGAAGCGCTCGAGCACCGCCTCGGCAACGTCGTCCGGCACGCCGCGCTCAGCCAGCTTTGCGGCCAGCTGGGCGCGGCTCTTCGGGGACCGTGTCAGCGCCCCAAGCACGATGGAGCGTGCAACACCGTAGGGATCCGCCTCCGGGGAAGCGTCCGCCGGGCTGCCCGGTGTTGGCCCGGCTACCCCTCCGTGCCTGAAAGCCATTTAGAATCCGTCGACGGCCTTGAGCTTCGGCCCGCCTTCTTCCCCGTTGTCCGGGACTGCATCGATGCCGAGCTTCTGCCGGATCTTGCGCTCCAACTCATCTGCCAGATCAGGATTGTCGATCAGGAACTTGCGGGCGTTTTCCTTGCCTTGGCCGAGCTGGTCTCCGTCATAGGTAAACCAGGCGCCCGACTTTTTGACGAGTGAATGCTCCACGCCCATGTCGATCAGCCCGCCCTCGCGGGAGATACCGTGGCCATACAGGATGTCGAATTCTGCCTGCTTGAACGGTGGCGCCATCTTGTTCTTGACGATCTTGGCGCGGGTCCGGTTGCCCACCGGGTTGGCTCCATCTTTCAAGGTCTCAATGCGGCGTACGTCGATGCGGACGGAGGCGTAGAACTTCAGCGCCTTACCGCCGGTGGTGGTCTCCGGGCTGCCGAAGAACACACCGATCTTTTCGCGCAGCTGGTTGATGAAAATGGCCGTGGTCTTCGACTGGCTGAGCCGCCCGGTGATCTTCCTCAGGGCCTGGCTCATCAGGCGGGCCTGGAGACCAACATGGCTGTCGCCCATTTCGCCTTCGATTTCCGCACGCGGCACGAGGGCTGCGACGGAGTCGATCACGATGATGTCGAGGGAGCCGGAGCCGATCAACATGTCCATGATTTCCAGTGCCTGCTCGCCGGTATCCGGCTGCGACACCAGCAGGGCGTCGGTGTCCACCCCGAGCTTCTTGGCATATTCCGGGTCCAGCGCGTGCTCGGCGTCGATGAAGGCGGCGATTCCGCCGTTGCGCTGGGCGCTGGCGACGGCGTGCAGCGCCACAGTGGTCTTACCGGAAGATTCCGGACCGTAAATCTCGACCACACGTCCCCGCGGCAGGCCGCCGATGCCCAATGCAGCATCCAAAGCGATCGAACTGGTGGAGATCGTTTCGATGGGGGCGCGGGTGTCGTCGCCGAGGCGCATCACCGACCCCTTGCCGAACTGCTTGTCGATCTGCGCCAGCGCAGCTTCCAGTGCCTTCTCGCGGTCAGCTGGTGCGGCCATTGTTCACCTCAGTCTCTTGCGGC
>NZ_JBNHHB010000105.1:0-18451 GCF_059091905.1 Arthrobacter sp. Dra40 | reverse complement strand
GTGGGCGCGTTCGGTGTCGTCGAGCCGGAGTGCCCTGGCCACCGCTTCAAGGACGGACGCCGAGGCCCCGGCGATCGCGCCGCGCTCCAGCTTGGAGTAGTACTCCACGCTGACACCCGCGAGGACCGCCACCTCGGTGCGCCGGAGCCCGGGCACGCGTCGATTCACTCCGCCGGGCAGCCCGGCCTGCTCCGGCGTAATCTTCGCCCGGCGGGACATGAGGAAATCCCGTACTTCCGCCCGATTGTCCATGTTTCTCAGGGTAAGCGAACGCGCCGTCGTGAAGGGTGCCCTGTCGGTACACCTTTAAACAGGGACTCCCGCCGGCGGGGTGGGCGCGGTTCACTGGTGAGGTATCAACGAAAGGAGCACGGCTCATGCGTGGAGTTGTGATGTATGCCCCCGGAGATGTCCGGGTCGAAGACCGTGAGAAGCCCATCGTCCTGGAGCCGACGGACGCCATCATCCGGGCCGCGGCGGTCTGCGTCTGCGGTTCCGATCTCTGGCCGTACCGCGGCATCGAGAAGCTCAACGGTCCAACGCCGATGGGGCACGAGTACGTCGGCGTGGTTGAAGAAGTGGGCGCGGATGTTCGCAACGTGGAGGTCGGCGACTTCGTGGTCGGTTCCTTCGTGGCGTCCGACAACACCTGCGAGATCTGCCAGGCGGGCTACCAGTCCCGCTGTGTGCACAACGTGATGATGGGCTCCGTCGGGACCCAGGCCGAGCTCATCCGGGTGCCCCTGGCCGACGGCACCCTTGTCCGCACCCCGGGAGTGCCGGACGCCGACCTGATTCCTTCGCTGCTGGCTGCCTCCGATGTGCTGGGCACCGGCTGGTTCGCAGCCGTGGCCGCCGAGGCCGGTCCCGGGAAGACCGTGGCCGTCGTCGGTGATGGCGCCGTTGGATTGTCCGCGATCCTGGCTGCCAAGCAATTGGGTGCCGAGCGCATTATCGCCATGTCACGCCACGCGGACCGGCAGGCCCTAACCCGCGAGTTCGGTGCCACCGACATCGTCGAAGAGCGCGGCGACGCGGGCATTGCGAAGATCAAGGAGCTCACCAACGGGCTCGGCGCCCATTCCGTCGTCGAGGCCGTCGGCACGCAGGAGTCGATGGAGCAGGCGATCGGATCCACACGTCCCGGCGGACACATCGGCTACGTGGGTGTCACCCATGACGTGAAGCTGGACGGCCTCGGCCTGTTCTTCGCCGGCGTGCACCTGCACGGCGGCCCGGCCCCGGTGCGCCGGTTCCTGCCCGAACTCATCCAGCTCATCTGGGACCGCAAGATCGAGCCCGGCAAGGTCTTCGACCTGACGCTCCCGTTGGAGGAAGCCGCGGAAGCCTACCGGGCGATGGACGAGCGGCGCGCCACCAAGGTGCTGCTGACTGTTTAGTTCGAGGCGCACGCCCCTCAGCCCGAAACACCAAGGGCCGGATGGTCCATGAAGGCAACGAAAGGAACGAGATGAGCACCCAGAAGCAACCGAAGAGCCCCACGGTCAAGGGACCCGCCGACTGGTTCACCGGCGACGTCTACTTCAACTCGTACTACGCCGGCGACCAGCCTTCCCGGGCCAGACTCAACGTCGTCCGCTTCACCCCCGGCGCCCACACCGCCTGGCACAAGCACGCCGTCGGCCAAACCCTCCATGTGACCGAAGGCGTCGGCTATGTCCAGTCCCGCGGCGAAGCCGTCATCGAAATCCGACCCGGAGACACCGTCTTCACCCCGCCAGGAGAATGGCACTGGCACGGCGCAACCGCCGGCAACTTCATGTGCCACCTAGCCCTGTGGGAAGCCCCGGAACGCGGCAGCGACGAACCCGAAACCACCTGGGGCGACAAGCTCACCGACGACGAGTATCCCGCCCAGTAGCAAGAACTGCCGTCTACTCTTCGTAGTCGATGTGCGCGCGGACGCTGTGGCCGTCGTCGCTGAGCCAGCCGCGGCTTTTCGCGAAGGCGAGCATGCCGTCGAACCCCGCGGCCCATTGCGGCGGTTGGGCGGTGCCGCTGGCCCTCAACTGTGCCACCTCCAGCCAGGCATGGCCGTTGTCGACGGCGCCCAGCCGGGCCGCTGCCAGGGCTCCCGCGACCTCGTGTTGGGCCAACCCGGGGGCGCGCACAACAAGCTCGCGCAGGTTCTCCCGATCTTTGACGGATGCGCCGTCCGACCGGCTCACTTCCACGTACATCAGGCGGGTTTTCCTTCTGTGACTGTCTGCTGGCGCTCGGCGATGGTCTGGTCAGCCTTCGACCAGTGCGTGGTGGGAACCTCCCGGATGATCACGGTGGTGTTCTCCGGCAACGCGCCCACTGACTCTTCGGCGGCGCGGTGCAGGGCGCTGACCAAGTTTCGCAGCTGCTGCGGTGAACGGCCTTCGGCGATCGAAACGTCGATCAGTGGCATGACTTCCTCCTAGCTGCGCATGACGAACGGGTCCGCCACCGGGCCCTCGTCGGTGTTGATCCAGACGCTCTTCAGCCGGGTGTACTCGTGCATGGACTCGATGCCGTGCTCTATGCCCACCCCGCTGTTCTTGAACCCCTGGCGCGGGGACATCGGGGACATCGCCCGGTAGGTGTTGACCCAAATCGTTCCGGCCTCCAGCCGCCGGCTCATCCGGTGGGCACGCGCCAGGTTCTGCGTCCAGACTCCGGCGGCCAGCCCGTACTGGGTGTCGTTAGCCAGTTGGAGCACCTCTTCTTCGGTGTCAAACGGCATGATGGCAGCCACCGGGCCGAAGATCTCCTCACGGACCACCCGCATCGAATTGTCGACGTCGGTCAGCACCGTGGGTGCGTAAAAGTAGCCCGGGAGGGCAATGTCCGGCCTGCCGCCACCGGTGAGCACGGTGGCGCCCTCGGAGACGCCCAGCTCCACGTAGGAGCCGACCTTCTCCTGCTGCGCGGCAAACGCCAACGGTCCCAGCTCGGTCTTGTCCTGCAGCGGGTCGCCGATCACGATGCTGCCGGCCCGTTCGGCAACCCGTTCCAACAGTTCGTCGTAGACAGACCGGTGCGCAAAGACCCGGCTTCCGGCGATACAGGTCTGTCCCGCGGCCGCAAAGATCCCAGCAACCACGCCCATGGCAGCATTGGCCACATTGACGTCCTCGAACACGATGTTCGGGCTCTTGCCGCCAAGCTCCAAGGTGGTGCCGATGAACCGGGACGCGGCAGACGCGGCGATCGTGGACCCGGTGGCGGTGGAACCGGTGAAGGAAATCTTGGCGATCCCCGGGTGGCTCACCAGCGCCGCGCCGGCTTCCGCGCCCATTCCGGTGACCACGTTGACCACGCCGTCCGGGAAACCGGCTTCGGCGGCCAGCTCTGCCAGCCGCAGGACGGTCCGCGAGGTGTATTCGGAGGGCTTGATGACGATGGTATTGCCGGCGGCCAGCGCCGGGGCGAGCTTCGACGTCGTGAGGGTCAGCGGCGAATTCCACGGTGTGATGGCCCCGACCACGCCGAGCGGTTCGCGCTGGGTGTAGTTGAGGACCGCCGGGTTGGTGGTGGGGATCTGGCTGCCCTGCACCTTGTCCGCCAGACCTGCGTAGTAATAGAAGTACTCCGGCAGCGTGGCCAGCTGCCCGCGCATCTCGCGCAGCAGCTTGCCGTTGTCCTCGGTTTCCATCCGGGCCAGTTCCTCGGCGTTTTCACCCACCAGGTCGCCGAGTCGGCGCAGCAGGTGGCCGCGCTTGGTCTGGCTCAGGTCCCGCCAGAGCGGGTTCTCGAACGTCGCCCGTGCAGCCGCGACAGCGCGGTCCACGTCGGCCTTGCCGCCGCGGGCGGCGGAGTACAGGACCTCAAGCGTGGCCGGATTGGTGCTCTCGAAGTAGGCGCCCTCGGCGGGTGCGCTCCAGCCGCCGTCGATGAAGTGGTCGTAATTCCTAGTCATGGGTATCGTGACTCGATTCGTTGAGGAAGTCGATGATGAGGCGCGCCAGGTCGTCGGGACGCTGCACCGGCAGCATGTGCCGTGTTCCGGGGACGACGGCGGTGCGCGCCCCCGGGATGGCCTCGCCGAGGCGGAGGGTCATCTCCGGGGTGGAACCCGGGTCCTGGTCCCCAGTGACGGCGAGCGACGGCACCGCAATGCCACCCAGTTCCGCACCAATTTCCGCGTCGGCGGTGGCGAAGACCCGGTAGGCGTGCAGATACGAGTGGTGGTCGTTGGCCAGCAGGGTCCGGCGGATACCGTCCACGATCGCGCTGTCGGTGCCGGAACCGGCCGGGAACCAGCGTTCAATCGAGGCCTGGACGCTGCCCGGGAAGTCTGCCGCGGCATTTTCCAGCCGGGAGGCGACCGAGGCCGCCTCCCGCGGGGTCCGCCGGCACACCGAGCTGACACTGACCAGGCTGGCCACCAGCTCGGGACGGAACCGGGCGAGATGCTGCGCCACCAGCGCGCCCAGGGAGAATCCCACCAGGTGCGACCGCCCCGGCAAGCGTGATGCAACGTCGTCGGCCAAATCAGCAAGGGAAACCGGCTGCTCCAACTGCGGTTGTGCGCCATGGCCGGGCAGGTCCAAGGCCAGCACGGACCGTCCGGTGGACTCGTCGAGCCGCTCGCCCAGCTGCGCCCACATGGAGCGGTCCAGTCCGACGCCGTGCAGCAGGACGATCGGCAGGTTCGTCTCCACGGTTACTGTTCGGTGGCCAGGGGTGCCAGCCGCTGCTGCGGGCGGCCCTGGGAGGCAGCCGCCAGCGCGATCACGATTTCGCCCGGGTGGGGGGCATCGGCGAGTCGGACCTCGATGCTCTGGTGGTGCGAGCGGATGGTCGCGTCCGTGACATGTTTCAGCGGGATGTCGAAAGTAACCCCGACCGGGCCGCGCTTTTCCACGGCCGGCAGCAGGGTGGTGGCACTGGCGGCATTGCGGAAGTGGTCGCCGAACTTGAGCGTGTGAATCAAGGCGGAGCCGTGCTCGATTTCGCCTTCCAGGCCCACTATGGCCGCCTTGCCGTACGCTTCCACGGTGCCGCCGAGGGCCTTAACCACGCGCGGGGCAAGCAGCTCGCCCACCTTAGAGGCGACCTCCTCGATGCCGGAGGAAAGGTCTTCGACAAAGCCCTGGCCGTGCCAAGGATTGTCGATGACCGCGGCAACGACTGCTACCCGGGCGTTGGGTTCGACCGGCCGGCCGCCTTCGGTCAGGGTTTCTTCGGTCAGGGTGACGATCTTGCGGACGTTCATGCGGTGACTCCTTCGAGAATGCGGGATGTGACGGCGGCGTCGGTGCTGCGGTCACCGATTCTGGCGTGCGGGCGCGGGCCGGTGGATGCTGCGGCAACAACGACAATCTCGTCCGGCCGGGGGCCGTCCGAGATCCGCGCGCTGATGGTTTGGTAGTGGCTGCGGGTCGCCGCCTGGGTTTTGTGCCACATGGGCACCACCAGCGGCTCACCGGCGTCGGCACGATCATCGGCGAAGCAGATGATGGACGTGCCTTCCAGGAACTCCCGGACCAGATTGCCGAAATACGGAGTATGGATCAGCGCGCCGGCATGTTCGATCTCGCCCGACGTTCCGACGATCGCGGCCTTGCCGAAGGCCTCAATACGGTCCACGCCGCCGAGTCCGGCAATCAGCCGGTCGGTCAACAACCGTGCGACCGTCGGTGCAATCATCCTGGACGCAGGTGCCAGATCGGTCTCGGCTGAGGTTCCGATCCACGGGTTGGCGATCACCGCAGCGGCTGTCGCCCGGAACACCGGAACGGAGGCCAACGCACCGTTTTCCTGCAGGACTTCTTCCTGGTAGTAGACAATCTTGCGGATGCCGGCATGTGCGCCCAAGGCAGCCGGAGCAGTGCTGTTAGTCAAAATGAGGCTTCACTTTCTCGGAGAACAGCTCCAGGCTGCGCATCGCCTTGTGGTGCTCCAGCCCCGGGTGGGTGGTCCAAAGCATCATGTGCTCCAAGCCGACTTCGCGCTGCAGTTCCTGGATCTTCTCGGTGACGTACTCCGGTGTGCCCACCAGCATGTTGCGGTCCATCAGCATGTCGAAATCGAGCGTGTGGGCGTCGGTGAGCTCTTCGCCCTCTTCCATCAGGTTGGAGAGGCCGCGCCAGTGGGTGATCCAGCGGTAGGTGTTCATGACAGCTTCCTCGAACTCTTCCCGGGCCTGTTCCATGGTGTCGGCAACGTAAACGTCGCGGACCAGGGCGATGCCCTCGCCCAGCGGTACGTCGCGGCCACTGGCTTGGGCGGCATGTTCGCGGTACAACTCGAACCGGCCCTTGAGTGCGGAGACCGGCGGCAGCCAGAAGATGCCCTGCACCCCGTTCTGGGCGGCACCAATGATGGACCGCGGCGTGTCGATGACCTGCCACAGCGGCAGTTTTGCCTGCAACGGTCGGGGCGTCACGGCCATCTTGGTGATGACGCCGTCCTCGGTGTACTCGGGGGTGGCGGGGGAGAGCGGGTGGTTCCACTTCACGCCAGGGGCCGGGAACTCATAGAACTCGCCCTTGTGGCTGAAGAAGTCGTTGTACCAGGCCTTTTCGAGGATCTCCATGGTCTCGGCGAACAACGCCCGGTTCTTCTCTTGGTCGCGGGGATCGGCTGCCGCATTCAGGTTGAGTGCCTCGCGTCCGTACAGTCCGCGGCCGACCCCGACCTCGAGCCGGCCATCGGAGAGCTGGTCCAGCAGTGCCAGGTCCTCGGCCAGCCGCAGCGGATGCCAGAACGTCACAATGGAGGCAGCTTGGCCAATGCGGATCTTCGAGGTACGGGCGGCAATGTCCACGCCCATCAGGATGGGATTCGGCGTCAACTCCTGGCCCTCGTGGCCGAAGTGGTGCTCGGTATACCAGGTGGACCAGAAGCCGTACTTCTCGGCGGCCACCGCATACTCGCGGGCATCCTTCATGTGCTGGTTGTAGTTGCCAAGATCGCCGGGGGCGCCGAGGCCGTGGAAGATGGAAAAGCGCATGGTGTGTCCTTTCAAAGGGCTCAGATGGCCGGATGGTTGGGGGAATCAGTCGTTTCGGGTCCGCGAGTCGGTCAGGACTTCGCGGGAGGATGCGTAGACGTGGTTGCGCATGGCCGCTTCGGCGCCGAAGTGGTCCTTGTCCTTGATCATTGCCAGCACCGTGCGGTGCTCGGAGGTCGAGGCACTGATCCGGCCCGGATGCCCGGCGGTGCGCAGGACCAAGCGGTGGTAGGCCAGTTGGTTCATCAACCGGCCGTAGTGCTCGGCGAGTTTGTTGTTGTCGGCGCCCAGAATGATGGTCTGGTGGAACTCGTGCACGAGCGCCGCGTAGCGCTCGGCGTCGCCGGCAGCTGCCGCTTCATCCGATTCATCCAGGTTTCGTTCCAGGGTGGCGATCTCGCTGACCGGGCCACGGCGCGCCAGGAGGCCGGCGGCCAGCCCTTCGAGGCTCTCCTTCAGCTGGAACAATTCGACAATCTCGCGCCGGGTGGGCTCCCGCACGAACGTTCCGACTTTTGGCCGGATCTCCACGAGGCCCTCGTGTTGCAGTTGTTTGAGCGCTTCGCGGATCGGCGTGCGGCTCACCTCGAACTCCTGGGCGAGGAAAACCTCGGACACCGGAGCGCCCGGGGGGAAGTCGCCGCCCAAGATCAGCGCTCTGACCCGGTCGAGGAGCGGCAACTCTTGAACGGGAAAAGTAAGGTCCCGGTCGGTGATGACAGTCTCTTGCATGCATCAGAGATTATGTTGCATACATGAGCCCGTCAAGATTGCGGCCAAAAATGCCGAGAATCCGGAGCTCCGTTCGTAATTTGACGGCTTTTGAGAATGTTGTTGACTCTTTCTGGTGATCTACATTACGCTCACTGCCATGCAACAGACTTTTGACAGCGCAGTGACCAGCGCGTGGGCAGCGGCGTGGGACCGCGGCGAAGTTGAGGCGCTCGAAGCGCTCGCAACGCCGGACTACATCAGGATCAGCAAAGGCAGCGGCAAGAGCATGGACCTCGGCCAGCTGCAGGCGGATATCCGGGAAGTCCGGCGGGCTTTCCCCGATCTGGCCACCACCGTGGACGCAGTAGTGGTCGATGGCGACACCGCCGCCATCTTCTGGACCTCGACGGGAACGCACAGCGCGGCCTTTATGGGCGTCCCGCCCACCGGACGCCGGGTGCAGACCCGCGGCTCCAACTTCGTGACGATGGAAGGCGGCCGGATCAAGCAGGAAACGGTCACTTGGGACAGCAGTGAGCTACTGGGATCGCTCGGCATCCGGCACTTGGGCGACGCGCTCGCGGAGGCGGGCACCGGCGTCGTTGTTGATTCGCTCTCCGGGGAGCCGGACCCGGAGATCATGAAGACGTTCAACCGGCAGTTTGTCACCGGCGTGACCGTGGTGACGACGACCGAGGGGGACACCCCCAAGGGGCTCGCCGTGAACGCCTACGCCTCCGTTTCACTGGAACCCCCGCTGGTGATGGTCTGCATCCAGAAGACCTCGTCCACCTACCCGGCACTTTTTGCCTCCACCCATCTAGGCATCAACATTCTCAGCAACCAGCAGCAGGGCACCGTTTCCACGTTCGCGTCCAAGGCGGCGGACAAATTCGCCAAGATCGACTGGCACGCCGGCCCCAACGGCTCCCCGCTGCTGGATGGGTCCTCGGCCGCGCTGGAGGCCGAGATCCGGGAACGTTTCCAAGCCAAGACGCACACCGTCTTCATCTGCCGCGTGCGGCACGCCGAAGTCAGCGACGCCGCGCCCATGGTCTACCAGGCCGGCCGCTTCTACGACAGCGAAGGTCTTTCCCCGCTGTAACGGCAACTGCCCGCAGCTTGCTCCCGAGATTCGGAGATTTCCATGGTTCAACAATTAGCCAACTCGTCCACCGGAGCGCCACGCGATCCGCTGCCGGACGGCCTCCATGCCGACCGAAAGCCGGGCACGGTTTTCTGGGCATCGCTGGCACTGATTGCAGCGTTCGTCCTCTGGGCCGCAGTGTCGCCGGACAGCCTGGGCGCGGCCATGACCGCGAGCATGGACTGGGTCGCGCGGTCGGTGGGCTGGAGCTATCTCCTGGTGACGCTGTTGTGCATCGGGCTCATGCTCTACCTGGCTTTCAGCCGCTTCGGCGGGATCCGTCTGGGATCAAACACCGACCGGCCGGAGCACAGCACGTGGGCTTGGCTGGCCATGATCCTGTCCGCCGTGATGGGCATCGGCCTGATCAGCTATGGAGTGGCCGAACCCATTTCGCATTTCATGGCGCCCCCGCACGCGTTGGCCGAGCCGGAAACCATGCAGGCCGCCGTCCGAGCGATGCAGTTCAGCTTCTTCGACTGGGGGCCGCATGCCTGGGCCGTGTTCGGGATCTTCGGCCTGGCCATCGGGTACTCCACCCACCGCAAAAAGCGTCCCGGTCTCGTCTCGCCCATGCTTCGGCCCATCTTCGGCAAAGCCGTGGACGGCTGGTTCGGCAAGCTGATCGACGTATTCGCCATCATTGCCACGCTCTTCGGCACGACGACGTCCTTGGGTCTGGGTGCTTCACAAATTGCCGAGGGCATGGACCGGGTCTTCGGGCTGCCATCCGGCCTGGCTATGCAGATCCTCATCATCGCGGTGGTGACCGTGCTGTTCACGCTTTCCGCATTATCCGGGGTGAACCGCGGGATCAAGTACATCAGCCAAGTGACCATGTCGCTGTCGGTCCTGCTGGCCCTCTTCGTGCTGATCACCGGTCCGACCAACTTCATCTCCAACCTGTTCTTCCGCTCGGTTGGTACGTACTTCAACGACTTCCTTGAGGCGAGCCTCATAACCCCGAGTACGCCCGAGGACATGCAGTGGATGCAGTGGTGGACCTACTTCATGATGGCTTGGTGGCTCAGCTGGGGTGCCTTCGTGGGAGTCTTCCTGGCCAAGATCTCCCGGGGCCGAACCATCAGGCAATTCGTCGCCGGCGTGCTGGGCGTGCCGAGTGTAGTCTTCTTCGCCTGGTTCACCATCTTCGGCGGCACCGCCATCAACATGGACATGAACGGTGCCAACATCGGCGAGGCAACGAACGAGAACATCAATTCGGCGTTCTTCGCGATGCTGGAAGGCCTGCCACTGGTAACAATCACTTCCGTCGTCACCGTGATCTTGGTGGCACTGTTCTTCATCTCCGGGGCCGACGCCAACACCTTCGTGCTCAGCATGCTCTCTTCCAAGGGGACGCTCGAGCCAAGCAAGCCGGTTCTCGGCATCTGGGGCGGGCTCACCGGCATGTGTGCGGTGCTGCTGCTCCTTGTCGGGGGGCTGGCCGCCCTCCAACAGGCTGCGATGCTCTCGGCGCTGCCGTTCACGATCATCGTTGCGCTCCTGGGCGTTTCGCTCATCATCGAACTGCGAAAGGACCCGGAATTCCAGCAGCCCGTCCTGGCTCGGCCGTCTGAGGAGCGGCCGCTGGCCGCTGACGCGGAAGCGCGTCCGCTGGACTGACGACGTCTTGGCCTGACACCTACTGGCCCGGGGCAGCGATGCTGCCCCGGGCTGTTTAGTTGGGTCGTTGACGCAGCCAAGAGCGTGGCGCCGGCAGGACTCCCTGAGCCGCCCCCTGATAGAAACCCACCCTTGACCCCGCGGCCGCTCAGGACTAACCTGCAACCAAATGGTTGTAGATCAAGTCAGTGACCTCGAGTTGGACCGCCTGTTCCAGGCGCTCGCCGATGCCACCCGCCGCGACATTGTGGCCCGGGTGCTCACCGGGGAGTTCTCGGTGTCGAGGCTGGCAGCGGGGTACCAGATGAGTTTCGCCGCGGTGCAGAAACATGTCGCGGTCTTGGAGCGGGCTTCTTTGGTGGTTAAGGAGAAGCACGGAAGGGAGCAGATGGTGCGGCCTCATCCTGACGGAGTGCGAAGAGCGCGTCGCCTGCTCGACGACTATGAATTGCTCTGGCGCCAACGCGTTGACCGGATTCAGGGCATTCTCGCTGAATAGGAAGGCACACGATCATGCCGGTTATCGACACCAAGCAGGACCTGGACGGTTTGAAGTTCACCATCGTGGCGGAGTTTGACGCACCGTTGGAGCGCGTGTGGCAGATCTGGGAAGATCCGCGCCAGTTGGAACGCTGGTGGGGCCCGCCGGAGTGGCCTGCCACCTTCGAGAAACACGAGTTCACCCCCGGCGGGAGGGCCAATTACTACATGACCGGGCCGGACGGCGAGACAGCCGGCGGCTGGTGGAAATTCACCGCGATAGAAGCTCCCCACCGGCTGGCGTTTGAGGACGGGTTTGCCGACGACGACGGCGAGCCCGTGCCGGACATGGGCACCACCTACGCCACGGTGACACTGGAATCCATCGGCGGCCGCACCCGGATGACCACCGAGTCGAGGTTCGAATCCGCGGAGCAGCTGGGGAAGATGCTCGAGATGGGGATGGTCGAGGGCATGCAGGGGGCCATGGGCCAGATCGACGCCATCCTCGCCGAACCCGCAGCCGTTTGACACGGTCGCGGACAGGCATAAGGAGACTGCGCGTGCGCCTGCAGTGTCTGCCCGCCAGCCAGGCTCGCATCCCGTCGCTCGGCCAATGACCCGCGACTCGGCGGCCTTCGTGGTTGCATACTGGAGTGCATGAAGGAAACCACTCGGACCTTTGCAGAGATTGTCATCATCTACAATCCCAACAGCACCGGGGATGCACCGAAGCTCGCAGAGCAGTTCCGCGATGAGCTGCGAGGTCAGCTTTCCTACCGGCCGGACATCGAACTGCAACCGACCGGCCATGCCGGCCACGCGGTCATGCTGGCCCGCGACGCGGCGGCCAAAACCCGTGACGTGCTCATAGTGTCGGTTAGCGGCGACGGCGGGTATAACGAAGTCGTCAACGGGGTTATGCAAAGTGGTAACCCGGACGCCGTGTGCGCCGTCATGGCGGCAGGGAATGCGAACGACCACCGGCGGACCACTGGCACGATGCCGCTAGCGGAAGCCGTCGCCTTGGGACGAACGAGGCATATCGACTTGCTGCGCATCCACACGGGCCAAGGACCGGACGCCCCGGGGGAATATGCGCACTCCTACGTCGGATTCGGCCTGACGCCGGTGATGGCCATCGACCTGGAAAAGGGGAGCAAGGGCGCGCTCAAGGAGATGTTCTCCGTGGTGCGAACGTTCTCAAAGTTTCAGCCGTTCGAAATCCGCCAAAGCGACGGAAAACGCCGGAAGTTCGACAGCATCGTCTTCGCCAACATAGCCGAGATGGCGAAGTACGCCACGCTCAGCGAGGCCGACGACAACCTTTCGGATGGAAAATTCGAAGTCGTCATTTTCCCCCACATGTCCAAGTGGCGCGTACTGCTGAAGGCGCTGCGCGCCACTACCCAAGGGCTGGGGGACCAGCCAAGCGTGAGCAGCTACGAGTTCACCACGCTTAAGCCCCTGCCATACCAGGTCGACGGCGAGGTGAAATCCGTCGACGCCGGGACTTTCGTCAGGGTCGAGAGCGCCCCGGCCGCCCTGCCGATTCTCGGATGAGCGCATATGGATCGCCGCTGCTGCCTCTATAAGCGGCCCGCCGGAGTAGGCGCCGCAGTGCCCGTTGGGCGGCGACGACCGCCCGGTGGCAGGTTAGGATCCACCATGGATGACCGGATCACCCTGCGTTTCCTGGCGTCGCCGACCGATGTTTCGGAGGCCGGGACGCGACCCGCGCGGCGGGGAATGGCGGCCCACCACCCAGTGCATGACCATCTTTGTCAGCAGGAACGACGCCGGCTACGCGGCCCAGGTGCCGCAGTTGGTGCTGTGCACCGAGGAGGACCTCCGGCTCGATGAGCACGCCAAGGACCTGATGCGTCGGCGGGCCGAACTTCCGCCCGTGCAGTTCGCCGTCGAGCGGACGTACTAGCACGCGCCTCAGTCGAAACCGGCCCCTGCCGGAAGCATCCATCCCCGGCAAAGCTGCGCCATCGCGGGTGCGGGGTTGTGACCTTTTCGGCCGCCCCGGCACCGGTACAGCTTCCGGGATAGTGTAGCCAAGCGGAGAAGCAAGGAGAGGCACATGACGAGCAAGGAGAAGGGGAGCCCGGGGCTGCCCCAGCAAGCACAAACACGTCATGGTGCAGAGCAGGATAAGCCGAAGAAGCGCTTTGACCAGCTATCCCAGGCCCAGATCCTCAATGAGGGCCTCGATGTGCAGCTTAGCGGCGCAGCATCCGGGGATGAAGAGGCGGTCCGTCAGCTGCGTCGGCTCAGCCGCCGACGCCGCGCGGTAGCCTTCCGGCTGCTGCCGAAGGACCAGGCGGTGCGGGTCTTTGAGCGGCTGGACCCCGCGCTGCAGGCCGACCTGTTGGACGGACTGCAGGATGCGCAGGTGGCCGCTTTCTTCGACCGGCTTGCGCCTGATGACCGGGTTACTCTGATCGACGAAGTGCCTGCGAGCGTGGCACACAAGCTAATGCGCGGTTTGACGGAGGAGCAGCGGGACCTGACCTCCGTGGTCTTGGGGTATCCGCGGGGTTCGATCGGCCGCCGGATGAGCCCGGAGTTCATTTCAACTACTCCGGACCTGACCGTCGGCCAGACGCTGGAACGGCTGCACCGGCGGCTAATTGACGCGGAAACCGTGTACGTGCTTCCGGTCACGGACGCTGGGAAGCGGCTGGTGGGATTGGTCAGCCTCCGGCGGCTGCTCGCCGCGGAACCGGACACCAGGGTGGACGCCATCATGGGCGACGCCTACTGCCAAACGGCCACAACACCCGAGGAAGATGCGGCGCGCCTGTGCACGGGCCGCAAACTGCTGGCCCTCCCCATCGTGGACAGTGAGCGGCGGGTTGTCGGGATCCTCACGGTGGACGACGCGCTGCGCATCTTGGAAGACGCAGAGACCGAGGACCAGTCACGCATCAGCGGCAGCGAGCCGCTGCGCCGTCCCTACCTGTCCACGCCGATTTTCAGGATTGTCAGGTCCCGCGCAGTGTGGCTGCTGGTGCTGGCGGTCGGGGCTACCCTGACTGTCAGCGTGCTGGAAGTCTTCGAAGCCACCATTGCCCAGATGGTGGTGCTGTCTCTCTTCGTGCCGCTGCTCATCGGCACCGGCGGAAACACCGGCAACCAGGCGGCCACTACCGTGACGCGGGCTCTCGCACTCAAAGAGGTCACAACCGGCGACCTGCTGAAGGTACTCGGCAAAGAGGTGCGCGTAGGCGCAACGCTGGGGCTGCTGATCGGGGCGCTTGGGTTTATCGTCGCGGCGGCGTTCTACGGGCTCGCTATCGGACTGGTCATGGGCGTATCGCTGCTGGCCATCTGCACCATGGCGGCAGCGGTTGGGGGCTTGATGCCGATGCTTGCGCGGTTCCTCAAGGTTGACCCGGCGGTTTTCTCCAACCCGTTCATTTCTACCTTCGTCGACGCCGCCGGGTTGCTGGTGTACTTCCTGATTGCCCGCGCCGTCCTGGGGATCTGACAAGACGCCCGCCAGCAGGAGGCCGTAGGGTACTGGCATGGCCATCATTTACGACGCAGTGCTCAATCCCTCCAAACAGGATCTCCTGAAGACGTGGTTGCCGGAGCAGTCCTGGTTCCAGGAACTAGGAGTTGACGCCGCCAATCTGGAGCACCTTGGTGCCTTCCGCTTCGACGACCCGGCCGACGAGGTTGGCATGGAAACGCACCTGGTCCGGGCCGGGACGGGACCGGTGCTGCACCTCCCGCTGACCTACCGGGGTGCGCCGCTGCCCGGCGCCGAGCAATTCCTGGCCGGGACCATGGACCACTCCGTGCTCGGCGAACGCTGGATCTACGATGCCTGCGCCGACCCGGTGTACGCCACGGCGCTGGCCACCGTCATCATCCAGGGCGGCTCCGGTGCCGAGCAGTTCCTGGACGTGGACGGAAAGCTCGAACCGTTGACCGGGGCCATCCCGGTCCGCGGCAGCGGCGGTCCCGGCGGCATCGTCCCCGCCACGACGACGGCGGTGCCCACCACCGAGGGCAGCGTCACCACCATCGACGCAAACCCGCTGACGCTGACCGTCTACCGCGCTCCCGGTTCCCAGGAACGGCCGGCCACCGCCCTGACGCTGACCTGCGCGCTGCCGGGCCAGCCGCCGCTGATCCTCGCTTCCGCTTGGTGAATCGAGCCCACGGGCAGGACTGGGGCCTGCGCGTTGCCGCCTTCCGCTACCGCTTTAAGGAGAGCCTCTTTCTCTTCCCGGCGGTGGTGATGCTGGCCGGCATCGCGCTGGCCATCGGGGCCTCCGCCGTCGACAACGCCCTGGGCCATCATGCCGATGTGCCGCTCACGCTGGCGATGAGCAGCAACGCCGCCACCTGGCTGCTGTCCACCGTCGCGGGAGCGATGATCACCACGGTCGGCGTCGTCTTCTCGCTCACCGTGGTGAGCCTGCAGCTGGCCAGCGACCAATTCTCGCCGCGCGTGATGCGCTCGTTTATCCGCGACCGGCTGAGCCAGGCAGTCATTGGCCTGCTCGTTGCCACATTCTTCTACTGCGTCCTCATCCTGCCGAGCCTGAGCGGGGAACCCACCGAGCCGGCACCGCGCGTATCCCTGACCATCGCCGTCGTCCTCACCCTGGTGACGGTGGTGGGGATCATCGTCCATCTGGACCATCTCGCCCGGGGGCTGCAGGTCGGCAACGTTGCGCGGGTCATCGCGGCCGAGGGCCGAACCGTCGTTGCCGCCCTCGACCGTGTGCCGGCCGGCCTGCAGCGCGTGGACCCCGAGCACTTCCATGTCCCCGAGGAGGCCGCCGTCATCCACTCCCCGGCCAGCGGATGGATCAGCCAGGTGGATACCGGCCAGCTGCTGAGAGCAGTCCCTGCCGGAACCACGGTGCGGATGGAAACGCGCGTGGGCGCCTATATCCATGCGGGTGAAGCGATGGTCACGGCCTGGCCGCCACCGCCGCAGCGCAGCCGGGAAAAGCTCGCCGGCGCCATCGAAGTGGCGGACGCGCGGACCATGCTGCAGGACGTCGACTTCGCCATCCGGCAACTCGTTGACATAGGTCTGCGGGCCCTGAGCCCGGCCGTCAACGATCCCACGACCGCGGTGGAGGTCATCCTGAGACTGGGCAGCCTTCTGCGGAGGGTCCTGACCGCCCCGCTGGCTCCGGAAGCGCTGAAGGACGACGCCGACCGGGTACTCGTGCAGCCCTGGAACCTGGATCACGACGAGTACGTCGACCATGCCTTCGACCAGCTCCGCCAAACCTGCCTGAACCAGCCGGAGGTGGTCGCCGCGCTCCTGCGGGTCCTCCGCATGCTCATCGCCCACGTGCGCGCGGAGGGCCACCCCGAGCACGCGGCGGCATTGCACCGGCAGATGCGGCTACTCCTCGAGGCAGTGCGGGACCAGCCGGGGCTGCACCCAGAGGATCTCCGGCGCCTCGAGTCGCTGTCCTCGGACGCGACGGACCCCGCCGACCACAGCCGGTAGCTCACGGCTGCTCCCGCCTTCTCCGGCTACGGCTGCCGGGAGGCGCGCCTCTTGCGCAGGACGACGGCAGCGGCCACGCCGGCGGCGATCACCAAAGCCGAGCCGATGCCCCAGGTGAGGGCCGGGACCGGAGCCGAGCCTTCGCCGTCGTCCGCCACCGCCACGATGGTCCGCGTCCCCGCCTGGTTGTCGGCCGGTTCGGCCACCGCGGATTCGGTGGCGGCAGGAGCATCAGGTTCGGCCTGCCCGGGGCCGGGCTCGACGTCGCCAACCAAATCCATGGTTAGGGTGTAGGGGATCTCCGTTTCCTTCGCGTCCTCGAAGTACAGCGGATCCACGGCAACCTGGACGTAGTAGTCACCGGCCAGGTACAGGGTGCGGACGTCGTAGGTTCCCTCGGTGGCGTTGCGGTAACGCACCGGCGAGGAGAAGTTTGCTGCGACCAGCGTCCCCGGCCCGCCCATCTTGGTCATGCCGTAGGCGCCGGTTGAAGTGCCGTCGGTGATGGTCACCGGCTGGCGCAGCGGATTGGCGATGCCGACCTGCAGGTAGGACGGGTTGAAGGTGTCCTTTTCGTAGTCGCCGAGCTGGGCGACGGCGCGCAGCTGCTGCCCGTAGTCCACCGGCACCCTGTAGAAGTGCACTTCGCCCGGAATCAGGGTGGCCGTGTAGCTGCCAGGGGCCAGTTCCGGGGCGGAGTTGAAGCTGTTGCCCGGAGCGGTCTCCTGCGGCTTGGTGCCCGGTTTCAGCAGGTCGAGCTTGGTCACGGCGTCGTAGCCGGCCGGCAGTCCGGTGGTATCGGCCTCGGGCTCGGCGAGGAAAAGCAGCTCCATCGGCAGCGGGTCTTCCTTCCAGCCCGGGCCGCTGCGGGTCACGCTGACCACCAGGTCGCCGCCGTCGGCTGGCTCCAGGCACTCCTTGTCGCCGCTGCCCATGGCCGGCGTGGAGAGCACCGCGGTGACCGGGCCGTCGGAGAGCCGGGCTTCATCGCGGGCTTCGCGGACCGAGGTCAGGCATTCCTTCCCGTCCGGGCCGAGGACCTCCAGCTCCAGGCTGCTGTAGGTGGACATGCTGCCGGACCGGATGGGCATCACCATTGAGGCGCTGACGTGCAGGCGCTCGCCGTCGTCCAGTTGCACCTTGTAGAACTTGCGCGTGCCGCCGTTGTAAATCTTGTTGCTGCCGGCGGCGAAGGTGTCCAGGTACTGGCCGGTGGACACCTCCACCGCACCGGCCGCGCTCTTGCCGCCGGTCACCGGAATGCCGGCGAAGTCGTAGGGGTTCAGGGCGCGGACGGTCTTGATCACCATCTGCTCGCGCAACGTGTCCGCGTTGTCCGCGTCGGCGTAGGTGCCGCCGGAGGCCTTGGCAATGCATTCAAGTTCCTTGCGCGCCTGCGCGTCCACCTTGAACCCGATGGTGTGCATGGCCAGGTCCACGCCGTCCTTGGCCAGATCCTTTGCCACTTCGCACGGCGGCGGCGGCGAGCAGGTGTCGATGCCGTCGGACACCAGCACGATGCTGCGGGGACCGTCGTCGGGAAGCTCCGCTGCGGCCCGGCGCAGTGCCTCTCCCACTGGGGTGTAGCCGGCGGCCTTGATCGAGTCGATCTGATCCACAAGTTTCCCGGGATCCGCGGCGCCCAGCTCGGACAGCACTGTCACGTCCTTGCAGCCCTCGGCCCGGGACTCCGGGGAACTGTCCGTGTTGGTGCCGTAGACCATCAGGCCCAGCTGTGATTTCGCCGGCAGGGTTTCCACCAGCTCCGAGGCCGCGGCCTTGGCGGCGTCCATCCGGAGCGTGCCCTTGGCATCGGCGTCCGGGTTGAGCATGGAGCCGGAAGCGTCCAGGATCAGCATCACCGGCACCGCCTCTTCGGATCCCGTGGCGGGAGCCTGCGGGACGGGCACCTGCTGTGGCAGGAACAGGGTCAGCGCGGCGGCAAGGCCCAGCGCACCCGTCAAGACCCCGACGCTAACATTCATCATGACCCGAATTCTCCTCGATGAAACGTTATTTCAGACGACTATATCCAGCTTCCTGC
>NZ_JBNHHB010000104.1:0-18507 GCF_059091905.1 Arthrobacter sp. Dra40 | reverse complement strand
ACCGCACGCACATGCGCGGCGACCTGCCATTCGACCCGTTCATGATCAAGCAGCGGATGCCGTACTTCCTGTACTCGCTGGAGGAACTGCGCTGCGACCTGACGGCCTTCCGGGAATCCGTGCGCCTGTCCCACGATGCCACGGCCTCCGACGAGGTCCGCAAGCACGCCCAGCTGGTGCAGTACGCGGTGCTCTTCGACCGGATCTTCCGCTTCGCCATCACCGGCAACCGGGTGCGCAACTACGACGGCCTGGGCGGCCAGCTGCTGTTCGCCTGGCTCCATCAGCACCGGGTGCTGCACTGGACGGACGGCCAGCTCTCCATCGACTGGGACAACGTGGCGGACGCCGTGGTGGCCCTGGGCCACGAGATCGAGGAACTCTACTGGCGTTCCATCGACCGGCCCAAAGTGGCCCACTGGCTGGCCGCGTACCAGATGCTGACCAAGACGCTGACCCCGCATCCGGCCTCGGTCTGGGCCAAGGGCCCCGACGCGCTCCCGCTGACCGGCCTGCCGCGCGAGGTGACCGACCAGGTGATGGACGACGAGTTCCCGCTGTCCATGTTCTACGAAGCGCTGTCCCGGAAGATGAAGCCGGTGATCGAGTCCACCTCCGGGATTACCGGGGAGGCGGCCTGAGATGGCCGGCGGCCCGCAGTCCGGCACCGGCGAGGCGCCCGTCAGCTCCGACCAGTTGCTGGCCGCCGCGCCCGGTCCCGGCGCGCTTGCCGGCCTGAAAGTAGTGGTGGCCGGTGCCTCCGGCGCCTCCGGCCAGGCCGTCACCGCCGCCTTGACCGGCGCGGGTGCAACGGTGCTGGCGGTGGGCAGCAACAGGGACCGGCTCACCGCCGCCTACGGGAAGAACGACGCCGTTGCCTCCTTCGAGTGCAACCTCGCCGACCGCGCCGCGGTCGACGCGCTGGCCGATTCGATTGCCGCACAGCACGGCGGCGCCGACGGCCTGGTCCATCTGGTCGGCGGCTGGCGCGGCGGCAAAGGCCTCACCGGCCAGTCGGACGACGACTGGGACTTCCTGCACCGGCAGCTGATCACCACGCTGCGGAACACCACCCGCGCCTTTTACGCACAGCTCGAGGCGTCCGGCTCCGGCCGGGTGGCCATTGTCTCGGCCACCGCCACCGAATCCCCCACCGCATCCGGCGCCAACTACGCCGCCGCCAAGGCCGCCGCGGAGAGCTGGATGCTCTCGGTGGCCGACGGCTTCCGCCGGAGCCAATCCGGGCGCAAGGAGGATCCCGTCCCGCAGCGCTCCGCCGCCGTCGTACTGGCGGTCAAAGCGTTGCTGGACGATTCCATGCGCCGGGCCGATCCGGCAAAGTCTTTCCCCGGCTTTACCGACGTGGCGGACCTGGGCCGGGCGGCCGCCGCGCTGTTCGTCCTGGACGGGTCTCTGCTCAACGGTGCGCACATCCGGCTGGCCTGACCCTGTGCCCGCTGTGACGGCAACCACCGATTAAGGAATACTGAAACACGTGACTGATTCCCCCTTGCTTTCCGGCTCCCTGCACGACACCGACCTGCGCGGCTTTGCCTCGGACAACTACTCCGGCGTCCACCCCGAGATCCTGACGGCGCTGGCCCATGCCAACACCGGGCACCAGGTCGCCTACGGCGAGGACGCGTACACCGCACGGCTGCAGCAGGTGATTGCCGGCCACTTCGGCGAGGCCGCCCAGGCGTTCCCGGTGTTCAACGGCACCGGCGCGAACGTCTTGTCGCTGCAGTCGCTGCTGCCGCGGTGGGGGGCCGTCATCTGCGCTTCCACCGCCCACATCAATGTGGATGAGAACGGCGCGCCCGAACGCGTCGGCGGGATCAAGCTCTTGTCCGTGCCGGCCGACGACGGCAAGCTCACCACCGAGCTGATCGACCGCGAGGCCTGGGGCTGGGGCGACGAACACCGCGCTCAGCCGCTGGCGGTGTCCATCACGCAGAGCACCGAACTCGGCACGCTCTACAGCATCGAGGAAATCCGGGCGATCGCCGACCACGTGCACGAGCGCGGCATGAAGCTGCACATGGACGGGGCGCGACTCTCCAATGCGGCCGCCGCGCTGGGCACCGACCTGCGCAGCTTTACCACCGACGCCGGCGTGGACATCCTCTCGCTCGGCGGCACCAAGAACGGCCTGCTCTACGGCGAATGCGTGGTGGTGCTGAATCCCGATGCGGCCCACGGTCTGCCCTACCTGCGCAAGATGAACATGCAACTGGCCTCCAAGATGCGGTTCATCTCGGCCCAGCTCATCGCCCTGTACGAAGGGGACCTCTGGTTGCGCTCGGCCTCCCACGCCAACGCCATGGCCGCCCGGCTGCGCGCCGCCGTCGAGGGCACCACCGGGCTGTCGCTGACCCAGCCCACCCAGTCCAACGCGGTGTTCGCTGCGTTGCCGCCGGGAGTGGCCGACCGGTTGCGGCAGAAGTTCCGCTTTTACGACTGGGACGAATCACGCGGCGAGGTCCGCTGGATGTGCTCGTTCGACACCACCGAAGAGGACATCGACGCTTTCGCCGCGGCCATCCGGAGCGAGCTCTCCTAGCCAGGTTCCGGTTGCGCCCGGTTACCGCGGCTTTTTCGGCGCGCCTGCCTGACGTCCTGCGGCGACAGGCCTAATCTGGCACTGTGAGTGCGATTGATCTCTCAGCAGTGCCGCCTGAGTTCCTGCGGGCACTGTCGGCCTTGCGCCAAGCGCAGTGCCGGAACGAACTGAAGCTGGAGGAAATCCCGGCTCCCTCGCGGTTGGCCCCGTTCGCCGTGGCCCTCGGCGCCGAAGTGATCGCCCAGCCCGGCCCCCGGCCGCTGCACGGACCCGTGGTTACTCCGCTGGAGACCCCCGACGGGCAGGAACTGGCCACCGGGCGGTTCATCCTGCTGTACGACCCGGAAGGCTCGCCGGTCTGGGACGGCACCTTCCGGATTGTCACCTATATCCGGGCCGAACTGGACGCTGATATGGGTAACGACACCATGCTCGGCTCGGTTGCTTGGGACTGGCTGGTGGAGGCCTTGGAGAACCACGGCGCCCCGTATCGCAACGCCGGGGGGACCGCCACCCGCATCCTCTCCGAGAGCTACGGCACGCTGAGCGACCGGCAGGACTCGATCGACATTGAACTGCGTGCTTCCTGGACGCCGGCCTCCGCCGACATTCGCTCCCATTTGGAGGCCTGGAGCGACATGGTCTGCACCTACGCCGGCCTGCCGCCGCTGCCGGACGGAGTGACCGCCCTGCCGAACCGCCGTCGGAATTAGAGAACCGCCTGCTTAACCGCCGAGCCCATCGAAACCGCCGCCGGGCCGGCAACACGAACGCTTCCGACACCATATATTCGGCCCACCGTAAACGGCTGGCCTAAACTGAACGGATCATGAGCTCCTTGACTTCGGACGCGTCCGGGCACGACGGCCCAGACCAGAGCACTTCCAACGACGCCGCTGAACCCCAGGAGCAGGCTCCCCAGCTGATCCACTTGGAGGCGCCGCGCGAAGGCGTCCCCTTGGTCATCGCCACCGAGTCGGGACTGCAGCGGGCCGCCGCCGCCCTGGCAGCGGGCACTGGACCGGTCGCCATCGACGCCGAGCGGGCCTCCGGCTTCCGCTACGGGCAGCGGGCGTTCCTGGTCCAGTTGCGGCGCGAGGGCGCCGGCACCTGGCTGATCGACCCGGAGCCGTTTGGCGACCTGAAGCTGCTCAACGACTCGCTGCGCGGCGTCGAGTGGATCCTGCACGCCGCAACCCAGGACCTGCCCTGCCTGTCCGAACTGGGCATGTGGCCGGACAAACTCTTTGACACCGAACTGGCCGCCCGGCTCGCCGGAATGCCCCGAGTGGGCCTGGCAGCGGTGATCGAATCGCTGCTCGGCTTCACCCTGGCCAAGGAGCATTCCGCCGCCGACTGGTCCACGCGCCCTTTGCCCGAGCCCTGGCTCCGGTACGCAGCCCTCGACGTCGAGGTGCTCGTCGAGCTACGCGAGGCCTTGATCGCCAAGCTGAAAGACGCCGGCAAGCTCGACTACGCGCTGGAGGAGTTCGAGGCCGTCCGCACCGCACCGCCGTCGCCGCCGCGCGTCGACCCGTGGCGCCGAACCTCCGGCTTGCACCAGATCCGCGACCGACGGCAGCTGGCCGCCGTGCGCGAACTCTGGACCGAACGTGAAGCGCTGGCCGCCAAGCGCGACGTTGCACCGGGCAGACTCATTCCGGACTCCGCCGTCGTCGCCGCCGCCAAGGCCATGCCCGCCACCGTCCCGCAGCTGCTGGAGACCCACGGTTTCCACGGACGGGCCGCTCAGCGTGAGGCCCCGCGCTGGCTGCGCTGCATTGCCATGGCCCGGAACCAGACGGACCTGCCGCCGCTGCACCTGCCCACCAATGCTCCCCCGCCGCCGCGTTCCTGGGCGGACAAGGACCCGGCCGCCGCGGCCCGGCTGCAAACCGTCCGGCCCCGCCTGGCAACCCTGGCCGAGCAGCTGGACATGCCGGTGGAGAACCTGCTCACCCCCGACTACCTTCGCCGCACCGCCTGGCGCCCGCCGGAGCCCATCACGGTACAGACCGTGGACGCCGCGCTGGAAGAGCTTGGCGCGCGGCCCTGGCAGCGCAAGCTCACCGCCGGCTTGCTCGCCGAGGCCTACGCCAACCCGGAGCCGCTGGCAGTGAAGGAACGCGAGGAAAAAGCCAAAGACACCGACGACGACGGTGCCCGCCCCTCGGTGCGGCGGCGGCCTTCCACCGCGACCGCCGCCAGCGCAGTCGCGCCGTCAGCGTCCCCCGGTGCCGCGGTCCCGTCCGCCGGTGCCGCTGCCGGCTCCATCCGACGACGCCGGCGCGAACGGCGTTCCCCCGCCTGACGCAGCCACCCGCGCTCGATCCTGCCGGGAGCGCCGTGGCCGCCGTCCGGGAACGGTCAGGACGGCCAGGCTGGCGATGATCAGGAGGATCCCGCTCCAGCCCTGCAGCGGCAGCCGTTCGCCCACCACCAGCACCGCCAGCACGGCCGCCACCACCGGCTCCGCGAGGGACAGCGTGGTGGCGGTGCTTGCGCGCACCCGCGCCAGACCGAGGCCGAAGAGCACGTAGCCGGCGAACATCGGCACCAGGGCCATGTAGGCGCCCACGGCGGCGTTGCCCCAGGATGCCAGCAGCGGCGACCCCGTGGCCAGCAGTACCGGCATCAGCAGCAGCCCTCCGGCGCCGAACATCGCGCCCATGGCGGCCCGGGCCGGCACGCCGCCGCCGATGATCCGATGGGCGGCCCAAGAATAGAGGGCATACGTTAATCCGGCCAGCAGGCCCAAGCCGATTCCGGCCAAGGTGCCGCCGCCTGCCGCGTCCCCTGAACCGCCGGCGGCATGGCCGCCGCCGCCTTGCGCCGCAGCGAAGCACAGCAGCGCGGTCCCGGAAAGCCCCGGCAGGGCGGCGCCACCCCAGCGCACGCTCAACCGATGCCGGTCGAAGGCCCGCTCGATCAGGGCAGAAGCAAGCGGCGCCGAACCGATGCTCACCACCGTGCCCACGGCAACACCGGCCAGATGCATCGAACTGTAGAAGGCCAGCGGATACACAGCGACGGCGCCAAGCAGCACCAGTTTCCACTGACCCTGCAGTTGAAGACGGGCGCGGCCCAGCGGCCGCAGCGCGGTCAGCGCCTGGAGCAGGCCGCCCACCCCCATCGCCACGGCGCCAATCGCGAGCGGGCCGGCGTTGGGCGCAAACGTAGCGGCGGTTCCGGTGGTCCCCCACAGCACCGAAGCCGCCAGCACCAAGAGCGCGCCCGCGACCGTACCGGGATGCGCCGAGGTCTGCCGGGGCTGCTGCTGGAGATCCATAGCTCCTTGCCGGGTCGCCATGAGAGCCAGCCTATCTGCCGCACTTCCCGCCGTCCCTGCCTGCTGCCACTTGCTGGGTAAGTTACCGGCGGGTAACATGTGGCTGATACTGTGTCCCGCATCTCATGGAGGTTCCAGTGAGCCCTACGTCCGCGCCCCGCGCCCTGCGTGATGTCGTCTTCGTCGACGGCGTACGCACTCCGTTCGGCAAAGCGGGTGAGAAGGGCATCCATGCCGGCACTCGAGCCGACGACCTGGTGGTCAAATGCGTCCGTGAACTGCTGCGCCGCAACCCGTCGCTGCCGCCCGAGCGGATCGACGACGTGGCCATCGCCGCCACAACGCAGACGGGCGACCAAGGGCTGACCATCGGCCGCACTGCGGCGCTGCTTGCCGGGCTGCCCCGCTCGGTGCCCGGCTTCGCAATCGACCGGATGTGCGCCGGCGCCATGACGGCGGTGACGACGACGGCCGGCGGCATCGCCTTCGGCGCGTACGACGTGGTGGTGGCCGGCGGCGTGGAGCACATGGGAAACCACCCGATGGGCCAGGGCGTGGATCCGAACCCACGGTTTGCCAGCGAGCGATTGGTGGACCCCGCCGCGCTGAACATGGGCAATACTGCGGAGAACCTGCACGACCGCTTTCCCGCCATCACCAAGGAACGCGCCGACGCCTACGCCGCGGCCAGCCAGGCCAAACTCGCAGCGGCCTACCAAGACGGCAGGATCCAGCCCGACCTGGTGCCGGTCGCCGGTCGGAAGCCGGGCGAAGGGTGGTCGCTGCACAGCGCCGACGAGCCGCCGCGTCCCGGCACCACCCGCGAGGATTTGGCCGGGCTGCGCACCCCGTTCCGCTCGCACGGCAGGGTCACCGCGGGCAATGCCGCCGGCCTGAACGACGGCGCCACGGCCTCGCTGCTGGCGTCCGCGGAAGCCGCCGCGGAGCTGGGCCTGCCCGTGAAGATGCGTCTGGTCTCCTACGCCTTCGCCGGGGTGGAACCGGAGGTGATGGGCATCGGCCCGGTCCCCGCCACGGAGAAGGCCCTGAAGATGGCGGGCCTGGACATCGCGGACATCGGATTGTTCGAGATCAACGAGGCCTTCGCGGTGCAGGTCCTCTCCTTTTTGGACCGCTACGGCATCCCCGACGACGATCCCCGCGTCAACCGCTATGGCGGGGCCATCGCCGTCGGGCACCCGCTGGCCGCCTCCGGCGTGCGGCTGATGACCCAGCTCGCCCGCCAGTTCGAAGACGACCCGTCGGTCCGTTACGGGCTGACCACCATGTGCATCGGGCTGGGCATGGGCGGGACCGTGATCTGGGAGAACCCGCACCACGCAGACTATTCGGGCCGCAACCGCCAGCCAGTTGCCGCAGCCGCCGTATCCGCAGGAGAGGACCACGCATGACCGCCGCCGACTTCACCGCCTTGGCCGCCAAGTTCCCGGACGAGACCGTCACCCACTCCTACGTCCGGGACGTGGAGCTGCCCGGGGCCGGGACCTTGGCCCTGCTGACCCTGGACAACGACCTGGACCACCGCAAGCCCACCACACTCGGACCGAACACCCTGGTCGAGCTGGGCCATGCGCTCGAAGGGCTCAAGGCCCGGGCCGCCGCCGGCGAGATCTCCGCCGTCGCCGTCACCGGCAAGCCCTACTACCTCGTGGCGGGCGCGGACCTGGGCAGCGTGGGAAAGCTCACCGACCCGGAAGACGGACGGGCCATGGCCCGGCTGGGCCATGACGCCTACGCCACGCTCGCGTCGATGGGCGTGCCGACCTTCGCCTTCATCAACGGTGCGGCCATGGGCGGCGGGCTGGAGATTGCGCTGGCCGCCGACTACCGCACCGTCTCCGCCGGCGCCAACGGCATCTCGCTGCCGGAAGCCTTCCTGGGCCTGATCCCCGGCTGGGGCGGCGTCTACCGGCTGCCCCGGCTGATCGGCCCGGCCCACGCGGTAAAGGTCATGATCGAGAACCCGCTGAGCAACAACAAGATGCTCAACGGCGCCGCCGCCTATCAACTGGGCATCGCCGACGCGTTGTTCGAGCCAGCGGATTTCCTGGAGCAGTCGCTGGCGTGGGCCGCGCGGATCCTGGGCGACGACGACGCCCGCCGGCAGGTGGCCGCACGCCGCGCAGAGACCTCCGCGGCCACCGAAGCGGACTGGGACCAGGCCATCGCCGCCGGGCGCACCTTCGTGGAAGCGAAGACCTCCAACGCCGCGCCGGCGCCGGCCAAGGTGCTGGACGTCATGGAAGCCGGCCGGGGCAAAACACAGCAGCAATCCGCCGACCTCGAAGTCGAAGCCCTCGCGGAGCTGATGCAGACCCCGCATTTCCGCGACACCGTCTACGCCTTCCTGGAACTGGTGCAGAAGCGCTCCAAGCGTCCCGCCGGTGCCCCGGACCCGCAGCTGGCCCGGCCGGTCACTAAGGTGGGCGTGATCGGCGCTGGCCTGATGGCCAGCCAGCTGGCCCTGCTGTTCGCCCGGCAGCTGAAGGTGCCCGTGGTCATGACCGACATCGACCAGGCCCGGGTGGACAAGGGCGTTGGCTACGTCCATGCAGAGGTGGACAAGCTGCTGGCCAAAAAGCGGATGACCCCTGATGCGGCCAACCGTACCAAGGCCTTGGTCACCGGGTCGGTCTCCAAGGAAGCCTTCGCGGACGCCGACTTCGTGATCGAGGCGGTGTTCGAGGAACTGTCCGTCAAGAAGCAGGTCTTCGCCGAGGTGGAGGCGGTGGTCTCCGCGGACTGCATCCTGGCCACCAACACCTCCTCGCTCTCCGTCACCGAAATGGCGGCGGACCTGCTGCATCCGGAACGCGTGGTCGGCTTCCACTTCTTCAACCCCGTCGCCGTCATGCCGCTGCTGGAAATCGTGCGTGCACCCAAGACCAGCGACGAAGTCCTCTCCACCGCGTTCGTGCTGGGCAAGGCGCTCAAGAAGACCACCGTGCTGGTCCAAGATGCCGCCGCCTTCGTGGTGAACCGCGTGCTGCTGCGGCTGATGGGCGAGGTGTCGAACGCCTTCGACGAAGGCACCCCAGCCGAGGTGGCCGACAACGCGCTGAAGCCGATGGGCCTGCCGATGACGCCGTTCACCCTGCTGGCCATGGTGGGCATCCCGGTGGCCCAGCACGTCACCGAGTCCCTGCATGCCGCCTTCGGCGAGCGCTTCCGGGTCTCCGCCAACCAGCAGCGGCTCATCGACCACGGCATCAAGTCCCTGTGGGTGGCGGACGACCACGGACGGCAGGTCATCCCCGAGCCCACGCTGGCGCTGCTGGAATTCGGCGACTCCCCCAGCACCTCCGAGCAACTGCTGCGCCGCACCCAGGACGCACTCGCCGAGGAAATCGGGCTCATGCTGGACGAAGGCGTGGTCGCCGCGCCTCAGGACATCGACCTGTGCATGATCATGGGCGCCGGCTGGCCGCTGCACCTGGGCGGGATCACCCCCTACCTGGACCGGGTCGGCGCCTCCGAACGGGTCAACGGCCGGAAGTTCCACCCCGGCCGATAGCACTGACCGCCGCGGTGCGCGCCGTCGTCGTTGTTCTGACGGAGGACGACGACGGCGCGCAGCCCGTGCGAGGGCGCACCTCGCCGCCGGCAGGTGCGCCGACGGCGAGGTGTGCCGACGTGTTGGGTCAGGAGCGGGCCGGGCGCTGGATAGCCATCGCGCATCCCATCGAGACCAGCACGGCGATGACTGCCAGCAGCAGCATGCCGCCGAAACCGCCGCCGGAGGACTCGATCAGCATGCCGCTGACCACCGGACCGATGGCGAAGCCCGTACCGATCATCAGGTTGGTCGAGTTCATCACGTGGCTGCCGCCGATGTCGGACAGGGACGCAAGCAGGTACGGAAGGATGAAGGTCCATGCGAACTTGAAGACCAGGGCGGCGAGCGCGAACCGGATGAGTCCCGGTGCGCCGAACAGCAGCGCCACGCTGCCGCCCAGCGCCAGGTAACCGATCAGCAGGAACCATTTGCGCTTCGGGCTGTCCCCCAGGAAGGTCGCCACCAGCGGCGCCGCAATGCCGGGAATCGTGGCGATGGCCAGCACCAGGCTGGACGTCGAGAGATCGATGCCTGCGCCGCCCGAAATCTGCGCCATAAAGGACCACACACCGCTGAGGCCGACGTAAAACAACAGCACAGCGGCCAGCCCGATCACGAACTTCACCTTCGAGCCAGCACGGGCGGGATTCTTCTGCCCAACCGCGACATCAGCTGCGGCCGGGACATTCGCTTCCGCTGTGGCGCGGCGCAGCATGTCTCCGTCGATCATCCGCACCACGGGCAGGCAGCACGCCGTGAGGGCGGCCATCGTCCAGTAAATGGCGGAAACGTTTGCGTCGGCATACAAAACCGGGAACGCAAACAAGATCACGGCGCCCATCAGCAGCTGGAACACCACAAAGACGCCGAAACCGCGGCTGGGGTTGGCCGTCTTTCCGCTGAGGGTCAGGATGATGACCGTGATGGAACCCGCCGCCAGCGACGTGATCACGCGGGCGACTATCAGGAGCGCGAAGCTGTCCAGGAAGCCGGAAGCCAGGTTGCCGGCAATGGCGATGGCGGCGCAAACGTAGGTGACGGTCCTCAGGTTCAGCCGGTTCAGCCACAGGTAGGCCGGCACGGTGGCGAGGCTGAAGGCGCCCAGCTCGAGCGAGAACAGCATGCCCAGCTCGGTGGGCGTCAGGCCGAACTGCGCTATCAGCTTGCCCGCGATCACCGGCGCGATCAGCAGCACCATGTACAACACGGCGCTGAAAACGGCGATGTAGGTGTAGATTCCGCGGTCGGTGCCAGCGGCAGGCCGCGCGGAAGTCAGGGTAACGGACATCAGTGTCCTTTCGGATTGGATATAAGAGATGGTGGCTTTGGCCGGCAGGCCCAGCGGAAGCCACCAGGGTGATTTGTGCCGTTCAGCGGAACACAGGGATTAGTCGCTGGCCTTGTCCGTTTCCGACGGTGCGGATTCAGGTGCGGCGGCGTCGTAGACCTTGCGGCCGGCGAACCAGGTCTGCCGTGCGCTGATGTAACGCACCTCGTCCACGGGGACGTCATGGGGGTTGTGCGTCAGCACGATGAAATCAGCAGACTTCCCCGGTACCAGCGAGCCGGTGACATCATCGAGCCCCATAGCCTCGGCGCTGGCCGTGGTGTAGATGCGGACGGCCTCGTCCACGGTGATGGCTTGCTCTTTCCATAGCGTTCCCGGAAATTGGCCGGTGGGGTCCTGCCGGGTCACCAGACCGTAAATGCCTTCCCACGCGTTTGGCGAGACACTGACCGGCCAGTCCGAGCCGCCGGCGATCCGGGCACCCGCGTCAAGCAGACTTCTGTTTGGCTGCATCTTCGACGCGCGCTCCGCGGGCAGCACGGCAGCGATCGCCTCCGAGATCACCCCGGGGAACCACAGCGAGGGCGAGATATCGGCGGTAACGTTCAACTGCGCAAAGCGGCCGATGTCGTCCGGATGCACGAACTGTCCGTGCGCGATGTGGTATTTTGGCTCGGTGTAGCCCGCGGCCCGCACCTTTTCAACGGTGTCCAGGACCAGCCGAACCGAGGCGTCGCCGGTGCAGTGGATCTTGGCGGAGATCCCCCGTGCGGCCGTACTCATCAGCCATTCTTCCAGCTCCGCCGGATCCATCGTGGTCCCGCCGCAGTGGCACTCGGGGAAGCCGGACACCGGCAGGTAAGGCTCGATGAAGGCCGCGGTGCCGGCCGGCGGAACGCCGTCGAGGAAAATTTTGATGAAGTCCGGCCGGTGATGGCGCGAACGCGTTTCTTCACGGTGGGCAATGATCCCCTCACCCAATGGCTGGGTGCCGAAAATGAAATCGTTAGCCTGCATGGAGGACACCACCCAGGCATGCAGCTCGCCGTCGTCATCTAGTTGTTTGAGGGCACGCATGAGTGGGAGCGATGCAGCTGCGTCTTGGAACCCCGTGACCCCGTAGGAATGCAGGATCTCAATGCCGCGCGCGGCCGCCTGTGCCAACTGCTCTGTGCTCACCGGCTGCAGGCGGGCCAGTGTCTGCTCCACGATCACGCCACCGGCCTCTATCAGCACCCCGGTGGCAGCCCCGGACTCATCGCGCAAAATCTGCCCGCCAGCGGGATCGGGCGTGGCCGCCTCGATGCCGGCCAGCTCCAAGGCTCGCGAATTTGCCCACCGGTTGTGCTTCGAGTCGTCTTTGAGCAGGGCAGGGCGGCCGCCCGTTGCCGCATCCAGTCGTGCCAGCGCGTCCGCCGAGTTCATTTCGTTCATCAAGCCGGAGCCCCAGCTACCACCGACTACCCACTCGTCCGGTTCGAGTCCGGCCGCGTAGGAGGCAATCGCTGCCAGGAAGCGGTCCAGGTCCAGCGTGGGCGGCGCGTCCAACTCAAATAGATCCATCTGACCGGCGATCATATGGTGGTTGTGGACGTCCATCAGTCCCGGCATCACGAAGGCGCCGCCCAGATCGACGGTGAGGGTCTCGGGCCCGCGCAGTTCCTCGGCCCGCTCCCCTATCGCCTGGATGAGGCCACCCCGGATCGCCATGGCCGTGGCGCGGGGCGTATCCGCATCGAGGGTCTCGATCGTTCCGTTGATCAGCACCACATCAGCAAACTCTTCGGCCACGTCTTGCTCCTCGTTGTTGAATCGATTAGTCAGTCGAGCATTAGAGTATGGGTGACCCGGGCCATTCGACTTGACTCTCAGAGCATGACGTTTGATTTCTACGGCAGGAGAATTACAGGCCGGCCGGCTTCCGCGATCAATTGTCGTCGTCCTCTCATCGACCTGGACGTTTTACAGGTGCTAATCCGCCGTGAGGAATCTGGGCTCGAAAGCTGTTTGGAAGGGGCGATGACCTGTTCCGCACAGCGGTGATCCTTGGGATGACGTCCCTAGGGGTTCCTTTTGTGCGTTCGTCCGATGGGCGATTCGGGGAAGCCGAAGATGCCAAGAGGTCTGATTGAAACCGACGTGGACGGGCTTTGATGCCGGGCAAAAACAACTGCGGTTTGGGCCCACCGTAAACGCTTGTTCGCCGCGTCGGTACCTTCGCGCTCCCCAATGTGGAAAGCCGTCTTAGGAGAGCAGCTCGAGTTCCCAGTCCTTAAGGTCGGCCACCGGCGCGAACAGGCGCGCGTCGATCTCGTCGAGGGGCAGGCCGTTGCGGACGCGGTTGGGCCAGTCCCTGTTGCCCAGAGCAGCCTTCCCCAGGGCGACGACGTCGGCCGCGCCGTCGACCAGCATGGACACGGCCGTCTCCGGGTCGTCCAGATGGCCGTTGGTGATCACCGGAAGCCCGGAGTGCTGTTTGGCCAGGGCGGCCAGCGAGGCGCCCTTGTCGCCGAAGGCCGGGGCGTAGGCCTTGTACTCGGTGGTGTGAATGAAGTCGATGCCTGTGGCGGCCAGGGTGGAGAAGATGACGGCTGCCTCCTCGGCGCCGCCGGCCCACCGGTGGTCGTGGTCGCTGACCTTCGACTGGGAGATGCGGATGCCCACGCTCGTCTCCGGACCCACGGCCTCGCGCACGGCGCGGGCGATCTCCGCGGCGAAACGCACCCGGTTCTGCGGCGAGCCGCCGTACTCGTCGGTGCGCAGATTGAGATAGTCGGTCAGAAACTGGTCCAGCAGGTAGCCGTTGGCACCGTGCACTTCCACGCCGTCGAACCCGGCGTCCTTTGCGCGCAGCGCGGCGGCCACGAAGCCTTGGAGGACCTCCTCCATCTGCTCTCGGGTGATTTCCGCGGGCACCCGGTACGGGCCCTCGCCGCGGTAAAAGCCCAACTGCTCCCCCTTGGGGGCGACCGCCGAGGGGCCGATCGTAGAGTCCACGAAGCGGCTGCCCTGAGCTTGGGACCCGGCGTGCATGAGCTGGGCGAAGATCGTGGACTCGGCCGCGTGGACGGCGTCGACGACCGTCGCCCACGACCGCGCCTGCTCGTCGGTGGCCAGACCGGGCTGGTACAGATAGCCCTGGCTGTACGCGGCGTCAGGGTAGATCCCCTCGGTGATCAGTAGCCCGAATCCGCCGCGCGCGAAGGCCTCGTAGTAGGAGACCATTTTCTCCGTCACCATCCCGTCCTCGGTGGCGCTGATGCGGGTCATGGGGGCCAGCGCCACACGGTTGGGCAGCCGCGTGGAACCGATCTGCAGGGGTGACCAGAGCGGGGTGAGGTTAGTCATGATGATCTCCTTGCATTTTTCCCAAGGCCGGGGTCCACCTGTATTGACAGGTTTACACCGGCCCGAATGAGTCGGCAAAAAGTCAGTAGATCTGCGCCCTGTGCTTGTAGCACGGGCGCCGCAGTACTGACAGATTCGGGCATTTCACACGCAACGCTCCAACACCTCTCATCTGTGCTGGAGAAGGTCTAACCTTCCCAGAGGCAGCGGCAGCAAAGTTTCCGCTGCCCACAACCGGGGACAATTCCCATGGGTTATCTACCGCTACTGCGCCCAAGGGAGCTCTCCCAACGGCTCCCAAAAATCCAACCGTGGATAACCCGGATATGCATTGGTCTGAATGGCCGACTGGTGGCATTGCTCCAAGCTCTCTCAGCCCTCGAGCTGCCCGACCCCCGGTTGGCTGGCGCCCCCAGCCACGCGGAGTAAGTCTCTCTGTCCGGGGTATCAGCGCGGCAACGAAAAAAGTACAAGCGTCCCGCGTGGCGGAACAAGGCGGTGGCTGTGGTCTGTCTTGTCCCATTGATCGCGACAGATCCCATTTCTTGATGCGACAGATCCGTTTTCCCGATTCGCCGGAATAGGACATGACAATCACCAACTGGACAGTCTCTTGAGGCGGCCAACTGTCATGTAAGCCGGCCTTTAACACCACACCTTTTACACTCCCTCTCCTCCCGCGTCGCGAGGAGTAGGTGAGCCTGACTGATCATCGTATGCAACAACTTTCGGCTAACGACACGCTGGTCAAGTCGGGAACATACTGAATGGCGGGAGGCGCTAGGGAGCAAGCGAACCGGCATAATGCCAATAAGCGAAAGGTGAGACGATGGCGGCAGTCGTGATCCCAGGGCGACCTACTGCTGGACCAATCGCGGCGGCGGTTGTGATTTTGGCTTCGTTGGTCCTCTTTTTCGTCACCGACAACGCACTTGTGGTTGTCGCCGTAGCTGGTGCCGTGGTGTTCTCACTGTTCGGACTACAGATGTCCAAGTGGTACTGGATCCCGTCTAGCCTTGGCCCATTGCTGCTGCTCTTGCTGCTTGCGCTCATGATTCCCATGTGGACTGGAGGCTAAATGGTCGAGGTTCGGGAACCCCAAACAGGGTTCCCAACCCTACGTCCCTGCCTCCGCGAAGGCCGATAGCCGAGATTCTCTCTACCATGGCGTAAGGCCGATAGGGACATCGCCCCTCGATAGAGGGCAGGTACGTCCATGGGGTACACCAGCGAGCGACCAAGGCTGAACCACTCATCCGGGCATCGACAGGCTGCCGCGCAACCCCGGAGCCCGGTATGGAGGTCAAGCCCGACTTGACCTTGAACTCCATGGCCGAATTCGCCGATGCTGCAGTCCCAGAAGACGCCAGCTCAACCTAAGTGTGCCTGCTTTCGGCCAACCACACCCGCGCAGGAACCAAAGGCGCCCACACTCGTCCGGTCCCGCAAGGCGGTCCCCCACCGCGACAAAGATTAGCGAGGGCTCATACAGGGCCGGCATTCCGGCTCCTCTCAACATCGGCGGCGGCCAACGCTGAAGACCAATTGCTTATCCCCGGGTAGGGGGCGTGTTTTCCTGTTCTCGGACGTAGAGGTCTGTGATGGCCTGCTCGACTGCCGGTGCCAGATAGCGCGGATTACCGGATAGCCCGTGCAAGGACATCACGGCCCGGCTGGCGGCGTCATCGACCGCCGCCATATCGAGGCCGTCCGGCAGGCGCAGGAACCAGCGGTAGCCCCGCGGCCGAGGCGGCAAGCCAGCATCTCTCAAGTAGGTGTCGATGTCGTCCTCATTGGCGCGGATATCATCCTCGGTGATCGGCTCTTCCCAAGAATCGACGGCGCCGGCCGACTTCTCACAGCTGACCTTGACCTTTTCGGTGCGGGGGCCCATCAGCTCACGTCGAACATTGTCCGGGCCCGCGAACCAGGAGATCATCGCGTCCCAGCCTGTCTCAGCGATTTCGATCCAGCCGTCCGTTCGGGGCCCTTCAGGGATCTGCTCCCACATCTTCAATCGCCTTTTGTTGAGGGCTTAGCAGGGGCAGAGGCCCGGATGCGTTGATTATCCTATCCAGACACCTGCCATGGGGCGACAGCTACGGGAAGTAGCAGCGTGCAGTACCCTTCGATTGACAGGCTCGGTCGAAAAACCATCCGTTCCATAAGCCGGTCCTCCACCGCGACACTAGGTCTTGAGGACTTATGCATTGGCTCGAATGGTCAACTGGTGGCTTTGCTCCGAGCCCTCACAGCCCTCGAGGCATCCCCTAACTGCTCCCGCGAGACACGTTCGGACATACTCACGGTTATCGGCCCTTAAAAACGGGCAGAGGGAGTGGCTGCTCAAGGGCTCCGCGACTTGGAGGAGAGTGCTGGTCTGGACTCAGGGCGTGAAGGTGCGCGCCGGGGCGGCCCAGGGTTAAAAGCCGATTTGGAAGCATCGCTGGTCGCGATCATTAGATGACCCTGGCATACTCCCTCGGCGAAATCCCATCGGGCCGCTAGTCGGACTGGTCCAGTCAATGATTGCCCCGTTATCAGGGGACCTGCAGGATCTGGGTTCAGGCGAGTTTGGTTACCTGGTAAGTGTGGCCGGCCGCACGGAGTCGCTGCATGAGCACGTTGCCGAGTGCAGTGGCCGGTGTTAGCGACCCTTTCGCAGTCGGCAGCCGGTCACCGTCGAGGGCAAGAGCGAGTGCAGTCTCCCCTGCCATCACGGCGGTGGCGGCATAGCCGGGATCGCCGGGGCCAGCAGCAATCGCCTGGTATCGGTGCCCGTTCTTGGCGCGGGCGGTTACCTGGGAGTGGAACCAGCCCGCGCGCTGCGTGCTGGTGCTCGGACCCGAACCTGGTGACGGAAGACAGCGGTCGAGCACTCCCCGGGTCGGCGGGAACGCCATCGCGCCCGTGAATGCCCGGAGCCCGAGTGCCATTGCCCTGGCGATGACCGCTCCTGCCGGTCCGCGGGCTACCCCCATCACCTCGCCGTACTGAAGGGAGCGGCCGTAGGCCCAACCCTGCAATGCGTTGCTGCGGCGCACTGTCCGAGTGTTGACCGCGGCCATGATGAAAGGCGCGGTCCAGGTGCCGTCATCGGAACGGCGCACAGGACCGGCGTCGGGAGGCTGTTGTGTCGTCGGCTCCCGTGTGCGGTCGGGGCTCAGAGCGTAGGGGTCCGCGGCTAATGACCGCAGGGCGGTGCTCGATCGCATCGCGTCGAGCTGCCCGCGCATCGACTCGAGCGTGCCTCCGCTGATGCCGCCCTTGGCCGTAGCAACGAGTTGGACCTCGACCAAACCGCCAGCGCCATCGGCTTCTGCTGCCTGATGAAGCAGCAATACAGCGAGGTCGGACGGCACGGAGTCGTAGCCGCAGGAGTGCACGATCCGGGCCCCGCTCGTCCTGGCCAGAGCGTCGTAGCGATCGATCGCCTCCCGGACGAAGGACACCTCACCCGCGAGGTCGGCGTAGTGGGTACCGGCCCGTGCGCAGGCGTCGACGACAGGTAATCCGTGTTTCGTGTATGGACCGACGGTTGTGAGAAGCACGCGCGTGCCCGCGGCCAGGGCAGCGATCGAGTCCGCGTCCTCCGAGTCGGCCTCGATGAGGGCCCATCCGTGTGCCGCGACCGGCAACTGCGACCGAACCGCCTCGAGTCTGGACCTCGACCGGCCCGCGAGTCCGACTCGCATGCCGGCCGGTGCATGCTCCGCGACGTAGCCGGCGATCAGTCGGCCAACGAAACCCGTCGCTCCGTAGAGAACGAGGTCATGTTCCCGGGATGAGTTGTCCATAACTGCAGCCTTTCACAGCGGCAACTCCAAGCTGACACACGGCTCCTTGCTTTGGTCCTCGGGTACCGTGAGTGGTCCTGCGTGGGAGACTGGCTCGCGTTCCGTGTGTTTGCCAGTTCAGGTACACCCCAACCTGACGTCCGGAAGAGAGTTGAAAGACGTCAGGATAGGGTTCTAATCTGCAATTCCTGACGTCGTGAGACTAGAGTCTCAGATTTCACTCTGACCTGTCAGCGGAAGTCACTGCTATGGGACCTACGATTGCCTGTGGGACAGGGAGCCCCCGGTTCAAAGGCTGTGCAAAAACCGACCTCGTGGATTAGCAATCACTGGTCTACATGTAGACGAGAATGAGGGTCAACTGAGAATAAGTGCAGGACGCGAAGGGAGGCCGCATGACGAATCCGGCTTCACCGGGATGGCCTAGTAGTGACCGCGAATATCGTCGATCCGAGGTTACGGCGCTTGTGGGAAGAGGCGACGCCAAATGGGAGCAAGCCGCTTTCGATGTGCTCCGATGGAAGGTGAAAACCGCGAGTGGCTTTTCGGTAGATGCACCGGGCCCGGTCTCGCAAGGTGACGACGTGATTGTCACAGCGAACATTTGCGGGGTCACCGTTGTTGAGCCGGTGGAAGTCGTATCTG
>NZ_JBNHHB010000103.1:0-18529 GCF_059091905.1 Arthrobacter sp. Dra40 | reverse complement strand
GGCCCCGATCTTCGGATCGGGGCCTCGCTGCGTCTGGTGTGGCGCCGCTGCGTTGCTTGACGGGTTTTTGTCCGGCGACGCCCCTACGCTGAAGGTGTGATCATCCTCCTGGCCGCGCTGGCTGTGCTCGGCATCTCCGCATCCGGCCCTATCATGGCTGCCACCGCTGCCCCGGCCCTGGCCATCGCTTTCTGGCGCAACATGATCGGCGCCGCCGTGATGGGGGTACCCTCGGCCATTGGCCGCCGCGACGAGTTCCGGAAACTAACGACGTCGGACCTCGGGTACAGCGCGCTGGCGGCGGTCGCGTTGGCGCTCCACTTCGCCTGTTTCATTACCGCGCTGCAGTTGACGTCGGTTGCAGCGGCGACGGCGCTGGTTTGCCTCCAGTCGGCCTGGATAGTTCTGTTCAACCGGCTGCGCGGGATCAAAGCGTCCGGGCTGATCCTCTTTGGCGTAGGCCTCGCGTTTGCCGGAGTGCTGGTGATCTCCGGCTTTGACCTGCAACTGTCTTCTGAAGCGCTGCTAGGTGATCTGCTGGGCCTGCTTGGCGGCGCCATGGCCGGGGTCTACACCATGGCCGGCAGCCGGGTGCGGCGCCAGCTGTCAACGGGCCCGTACACCACCATTTGCTACGGACTCTGCGCACTGGTCCTGCTGGCCATGGCACTGGCTTTCGGACAGCCGCTGGCCGGATTCCCGCCGGAAGCCTGGGCCGGCATCGTGGCTGTCACCGTCGTCGCCCAATTACTGGGCCACTCGGTTCTGAACCATCTCCTCGCTGTGCTGAGTCCGCTGGTGGTCTCCATGATCATCCTGCTGGAAATCCCGGGGGCGGCGGCCCTGGCAGCCGTATTCCTCGGCGAAACCGTGCCGTGGGGCACATACGCCGGGCTGGCCCTGATCCTGGCTGGATTGGCCGCCGTCGTGCTTTCCCAGAACCGGGCAAGGGTGGCAGAGCCGGTCCTGGCGCCGGAAGCCAGAGGATCCGGACCGGCTTAGGGCGGTTAGAGCCCGCCGCGGGGAACACGGACCTGGGTCCGCGCCTGGTGCACGCGGCGCAGCAGCTTCGCCGGATAGTACACAGTCATGAAGATCAGCGTCGGCACCCGGAGCATGCGGCGGCGGATCTTGTGGGCGTCGTAGGTCCGGTTGAAGCGCGTGACGTAGTAGCGGTAGTCCTTGGGGGAATCTTCCAGCCGCCGGGCCGACATGCCGCTGATCATTTCCGGCACATACTGAATCCGCAGCCCATGGTCGGCCAGATGGACGGAAAGGTCGATGTCCTCGTGCATCTGGTCCTCTTCATCACGGCACACCTCCGTGCGGATGATGTCCCACGCCCCGCGGCGGATGGCCATGTTAGACCCGAACAGGAAGTGGTATTGCTTCTTGGCCAGTTTCAGGACGAAGCGGCGCAGCCGGTCGTCAGCTTGGAGCCCGAAACGGCGCATGGGCATGTCGTAGTACAGCACCGGCCCGGTGCACGCCATGACCTCCGGATCGGAAAAGGCCCGCTGTACCTGCTCCACCCAGTCGGGTTCCAGCACTGAATCCGCATCAATCCTGCCCAGCACTTCCCCGGTGGCATGGTCCAGACCGTAGTTCCGGGTGGGGATCAAGCCCTGTTCCGCGTCCTGCCGGAGCAGCATGAGCGGAACATCCGGATATTCGTCCTGCATGGCGCGGACGAGGTTTGCCGTCCCGTCCGTCGATTTGTTGTCCACCACAATAATCTCTGCCGGGGTCACCGACTGGCACAGCGCAGCATAAATGCACTGGCGGATGACGGACTCTTCATTGAACGCCGGGATGATGATCGACACGCTGGGAGCAGCACTCACGGCATGAATCTATCAGCACGAACGCTGGAAGGCAGCGAAGCGGGGGCCAGGAACTTTCATGCAGGGCAAACGAAAGGGAGCTCCCCATCGAGAGCTCCCTTAACGTGTTGGAGGTGAGGGAAAACTACTCCTTGGTGTCCTTCTCGTCTGCCTTGTCCGCGGCCGCGGCGGCCTTTTCGCCGGCCGACCGCGCGGAGCGGGTGGCGGCGGTACCGGTTGTCCCCTTGTCGGCAGAGCCGCCGGCCTGGTCGGTCTTGCCGGCCGAGGGCGTGCCCGCTGCGTCATTGGAACCGGCCGCATCAGCAGCAGGCTTGGCTGCTTCGCCGGTTCCGGAAGCAGCGGCAGTACCTGTCGGCGCCGCAGTGGTTGTCGACTGCGGGGCAGCCGAGGCCGGACCCGGTACCGGCGCTGCAGCCGGAGCCGCGGGCTGGACCGGCGTCTTCCACGGATCTTCGACCGGCCGGGCAGCGCGCCACGCAGCCACGGCTGCCGCGGCCGCGGCAGCCAGAATGCCGACAATCAGCCAGCCCTTGCCGCCGCCGCCCGACTTCTGCTGCTTCTTCAACTCTTTGGCGGCCTGCTTGGCGTTCTCGGCGGCTGCCTTTTGGGCCCGCTTGAGCGCGCGCTTGGACCCGCCCGCCTTGATCACAGCAGCCTGGACGGACGCGGGCACCGCGGTCTTGTCCAAGGTTTTGGCGACCTGGTCAGCGGTTGCGCCGAGCCGGGCCGAGACGGTCGGGATGTACTCGCCGACCACTTTGTCGCGGGCATGCGTGATCGCAGGGGTGGCCCGGTCAAGGGTTTCCTGGATGCGCGGAGCGGCCTCATCCACAACGTGGGAAATTTTGGGCGCCAGGCTGTCCAAGCTGCCCTGAATCCTCGGCGTAACAGTGGCTACGCCGTGGGAGAGATCCTTGGCGGCCTTCTGCAGCCCCTCCTGAATGCGCGGTGAAGCGGTCTCAATCCCCTTCTCGATCCGCGGGACTGCCCAGTTCCGCGCGGCTTCCATCTTGGGAGAGGCCCAGTCCCTGGCTGTTCCCACGAGGACAAACACGTTGCCTTCTGCGTCGCGGGCTATTCGATTGGTCTTCTTCACAACTACCTCCCGGAAATGGTGACGGTCGTTCCTCAGCCTACTTCCTGTGCCTGACCACGGCTACGCCGGGAAACGAACGGGCCCCATTTTCACTGACCGCGGAACCCGCCGCTGGCGGGATCCAGCGCCGATTGGCGTGGAAGAATGGTCGCATGACTGCTATTGCTACAGCTAAAGCCACTATCCACACCAACCATGGCGACATCGTGGTGAACCTGTTCGGCAACCACGCCCCGAAGACCGTCAAGAACTTCGTGGGCCTGGCTACCGGCGAAATCACCTGGAAGCACCCGCAGACCGGTGAAGAGACCAACGCTCCGCTCTACGACGGCGTCATCTTCCACCGCATCATCAAGGACTTCATGCTCCAGGGCGGCGATCCGCTGGGCCAGGGCATTGGCGGCCCCGGCTACCAGTTCGACGACGAGATCAACCCGGAGCTCGACTTTAACGAACCCTACAAGCTGGCCATGGCCAACGCCGGCATCCAGGGCGGGCGCGGCACCAACGGTTCGCAGTTCTTCATCACCACCGTTCCCACCACCTGGCTGCAGGGTAAGCACACCATCTTCGGCGACGTCACGGACGAAGCCTCGCGTGCCGTCGTCGATTCCCTCAACGCCGTGGCCACCGACCAGCGCGACAAGCCGCTGGAAGACGTGGTCATCAAGAACATCACCGTCGAGCAGCTCTAAGCCGCTTGATGTCCCCGCCCGGACGGCCGGGCGGGGACCTTTTCCCTGCAGGAGCGCCTCCATGTCCTACGGAATGCCGGCGGAACCGCCGCAGACCGATGTCCCCGTCTGCCCGCGGCATCCGGACCGCATCTCCTATGTGCGCTGCCAGCGATGCGGACGCCCAGCTTGTCCGGAATGCCAGCGCACCGCCTCCGTAGGCATCCAGTGCGTCGACTGCGTCAATGAGGCCGCCCGGAGCCTGCCGGCTGTCCGTACCGTCTACGGCGGAACCGTGACAGCGGGGCGGCCGGTGGTCACACTCACCCTGATCGGCATCTGCGCCGTGGCCTATCTGCTGCAATGGGTCATCCCGGGGTTCACCGAAGAGTTCCTGTACGCCCCGCTCTACACCCTTCCGAATCCGTTCTATGCGCCGGAACCGTGGCGAATGATTACCTCGGCCTTCCTGCACTCCCCGAACTTCCTGCTGCACATAGCCTTCAACCTCTACGCGTTGTGGATCCTGGGCCGGCACCTGGAGCCGCTGCTGGGCCGGCTGAGGTTCCTTGCGCTGTACCTGCTCTCCGGTTTCGGTGGCTCAGTCGGCGTGCTCCTGCTCTCCGCTCCGAACATTCCGGTGGTCGGCGCCTCCGGGGCGATCTTCGGCCTGTTCGGTGCACTCTTCATTGTGCAGCGCCAACGCGGCGGCGAGGTCAGATCGCTCGTGGTGCTGATTGGCATTAACGCCGTGCTTGGCTTCGTCGTCTCCGGGATCGCGTGGCAGGCGCACTTGGGCGGCCTGCTGGTTGGTGCCCTGTGCGCCGTGGTGCTGGCCTATGTCCCCAAGGGGAAGAACCGGAGCATCGTGCAGTTCGCGGGACTTGCGGCCGTCCTTCTGGCCTTGGTGGCAGTCACCGCTGTCAAAGCCATGGGGTAGCCCACAGCCCGGCAGTCCGGCTCTCGCAGGGCGGGCAGGCATTGCGTCCTTACGGACGCAGTACCTGCCCGCCCTTTCTGCTGTCCCCACCTTGTGGGTGAATTGTGGAAATGTTTCCACCCTTTCACGGGGAGCAGCGATGTTATCCACAGGGGTTATGCACAGTGAGGATAACTTACACACATGTAATTCCACAGGTGTGGATAACGCGAGGAGGGGGATTTACGGTGGTAGCGACGAATAATCCCCAAAGTTATGCACGCCTGTGGATAACTCCGGTCTACAACTGTGAAAACGTGGACAACTAAGACTGCAGCACGTGCAGCGTGGTTCGGACTAGAGTCGAGGCTGACACAATCAGCGTGCGCGAGACACATGCAGGCCCCCCGACCGGCCTTCGGGTAGCCTTTAAAAATCCGGTCCCCGGCTCGACCAGCCGCGGGGCCCGCGGCCGTCCCGGTACCCAGGCGATAGTCGAATCACCTTGCGCTGCCCGATGAATTTTGCACAGCCCGCAGGCGCCCCGATTGAGGACCCTGCCTCCTGTCGGCCTGTGGCAGGCCGGGCCACCCGTGCGCCCTTCCGTGAAGGGAAGAACCAACAGAAGGAACCTACGTGACTACCCAAACTGGCAACTCCGCTCGGATTGACCTCACCAGGGAGGAAATTTTCGGCGCCCATGAGGGCGGCAAACTGGAAATTGGCCTGACTGCTCCGCTGGAGAGCAAGCGCGACCTTTCCATCGCCTATACCCCCGGTGTGGCCCAAGTCAGCCGGGCGATCAATGCGGACCCGGAGATGGCCCAGAAGTACACGTGGGCCTCGCGCTTGGTGGCTGTAGTTTCCGACGGCACTGCTGTCCTGGGTTTGGGCAACATCGGCGCGGCCGCCTCGCTCCCGGTCATGGAGGGAAAGGCAGCCCTTTTCAAGCAGTTCGCCGGGCTGGACTCCATCCCCCTGGTGCTTGAGACCACCGATGTGGACGAGATCATCGAGACGCTGGTGCGGCTGCGTTCAAGTTTCGGTGCCGTGAACCTTGAGGACATTTCGGCTCCGCGCTGCTTCGAGCTCGAGGCCCGGCTGATCGAGGCGCTGGACATGCCGGTGATGCATGACGACCAACACGGCACCGCCGTCGTCGCACTCGCTGCACTGACCAATGCTGCCAAGGTGGTCAATCGGGAGTTGGCCTCCCTGAAGGTGGTTATCTCCGGAGCGGGCGCGGCGGGCATCGCCGTCGCCGAAATCCTCCTGACCGCGGGTGTCGCCGATGTGACGCTGCTGGATTCGCGCGGCATCATCCACGGTGACCGCGGCGACCTGACCGAGATCAAGGCCGCTTACGCGGCACGCACCAATCCGCGAGGGGTCACCGGCGGCAGCGCGCAGGCACTCGAGGGGGCAGACGTCTTCATTGGCGTTTCCTCCGGCACCATTCCGGAAGAAACGCTGGCGAAGATGGCGGACGATGCCATCATCTTCGCGCTGTCCAACCCGGATCCGGAAGTGCACCCGGAGACGGCCGCCAAGTTCGCGAAGGTGGTGGCTACCGGACGCAGCGACTTCCCCAACCAGATCAACAACGTCCTGGCCTTCCCGGGCATCTTCCGCGGCGCTTTGGACGCCGGCGCCCGCCGCATCACGTCCGCCATGAAGGTGGCCGCGGCTGAAGCCATCGCAGGGATTGTGGGGGACGACCTCGCGGCCGACTACATCATCCCCAGCCCTCTGGATCCTCGGGTGGCTCCGGCCGTCACCGCTGCCGTGATGTCCGCCGCCGACGCCGGCTGACCGCCAGGGCGTCATTGTCCCGCCAGGAGCCCGTTCCCGCATCAGGGGAACGGGCTCCTGGCCTCTGGCACCGGGTCACGGCTGGTTCAGAGCCATTTGTTGCGTCTGAAGAACCAGTAAAGCCCCAGGGCAGTCAGGACCATCAGCACCAGTGACAACGGGTAGCCGAGGGGCCAGTCGAGCTCCGGCATCACGGAGAAATTCATCCCGTAGATGGCCGCCACCAAGGTCGGGGCAAAGAGGATGGCGGCCCAGGACGAGATCCGCTTGACCTGTTCGTTCTGCGCCACGCTGGTTTCCGTGAGTTTTTGGGCCTGGAGCGTGGAGCTGAGGCTCAGTGCGTTCTGCAGGACGGCCCGGAACGCATTGACCCGCTCGTTCAAGCGGATCACGTGGTCCTGGACGTCGCGCAGACCGCGGGCTACTTCGAGGTCCGGGGCATCATCAGCGGTGCTGCGCTCCACGAGCGTGATCATCCCCTCCAGCGGCTGCAGGGCACGCTGGAACTCGATGACTTCGCGCAGCAGTTCGTAAATCCGTCGGGAAACATCGGGATCTCCACCAAAGAGCTGGTCTTCGATTTCGTCGATGTCGTTCTCCAAGCCATAGACGACCGGTTCGTACTCATCCACGACCTGGTCCAGGACAGCGTAGAGCGCCGCCTGCGGGCCGGTGGCGAGAAGCTCGGGCACCGCCTCCATCCTTCGGCGGGCGTGCGCCAAATCCGGCGACTCCGCATGCCTGACGGTGATGAGGAAGCCCTCGCCCATGAAGACGTGGAGTTCGCCGAACTCCACCTTCTCCGTCTCATCGATGTAGCGCGCGGGCCGGAGCACGGTGAACAACGTGCGGCCGTATTGTTCCAGTTTCGCGCGCTGGTGGCCCCGCAGGGCGTCCTCCACGGCCAGATAATGCAGGTCGAACTCTGCGGCCACCGCAGCCAGCTCCTGCTCGTTCGGCCGGTACAGGCCGATCCAGGCCATGCCCGCGGATCGGTGCAGCTCGGTGAATGTCTGCTGCAGGGTTGCCGGCGTAGCGGCGCGGACGCCGTCGACGTAGATGCCGTTATCTACAAGCACGGCAGCCTACGAACGCCACCTGGTCGTCATCAGGAAGCCGGCTATGGCGATGCCGAAGCCGATCATGATGTTCCAGGAACCTGCCGCCGGCAGGGGCCATGCTCCCTGCGTGATGTAAAAAACGATGATCCACAGCAGGCCCAGGATCATGAGGCCGAACATGACCGGTTTGAACCAGACGGGATTGGGCTTGTTGCCCTTGGCGGTCAATTCCTCTGGACGCCGTTCGGTCCTCTTGCGGCGCTTCGACTCGGGCACAGATCCTCCGGGGCATCAAGGGTGGTTGGCACGGCTGGGCCGGGGCTGCAATTACACGCGCCGCCGCCGGGCCGTCTAGCTGTTTAGTCTAGCCAATGTCTGTGACGTTCGCCGCCGCGCATTTGCCGCGACTGCGGCAGCGGGCCGATCATAGTGGGAGTGCTGCTGATTGCCGCTCGGCTCTTGTTGCCGGACGTGGCTTCCGGCTGGCCTCGCAGTCCCCTGTCCCGGAACAACTCCACGATTGGCACCACTGTCACATGAGCAAGACTCCGCGCATCCTCGTCGTCGATAACTATGACAGCTTCGTCTACACCCTGGTGGGGTACCTCCAGCAGCTGGGTGCGGAAACGACTGTGGTCCGCAACGACGACGTCACCCTCGACGAGGCGGTGGAACTGGCCGCAAGCCGCGACGGCGTGTTGGTCTCCCCCGGCCCCGGAACTCCCGCGGAAGCCGGCATCTGCATTGAGTTGATCCGTTGGTGCGGCCGGGAGGCAAAGCCTATGTTCGGCGTATGCCTCGGACACCAGGCGCTGGCGGAGGCCTACGGCGCCACCGTTACCCATGCTCCCGAACTGATGCATGGGAAAACCTCGCAGGTCACGCACGGCAACCAGAACGTCTTCGAGAGCGTGCCGAATCCGTTCACGGCCACCCGCTACCACTCACTGGCAGCCGTCCGCGCCACCATACCCGCCGAACTGGAAATCACCGCTGAGACCGACAACGGAGTCGTCATGGGACTAGCCCACCGGAGCGCGCCGCTGTGGGGCGTGCAGTTCCATCCCGAATCGGTGCTGACCGAAGGCGGCTACCTGATGCTGGGCAATTGGCTGGAGTCACTCGGGGCCGTGGGCACGGCCGAACGCGCTGCGATCCTGAGTCCCCTCATCACCCACTAACGCGGTTCCCTGGACGGGGAACCGCGTGAGGACAGAGGCGGGCGATCAGCCGTTGCCGTTACCTTTGCCCCGACCGTTCCCGTTTCCATTGCCGCTGCTGTTTCCATTGCCGTTTCCGTTGTTGCCGCTGCCGGGTCCATTGCCTCGATTGGAGTCTTCATCAGGGCGGGAGGTGGCGGTTTCCGTAGGCTCAGGAGCCGCGGGTGCAACGGCAACGGTGAGGACAATCTCCGTGCCTTGTTCGACGTCGGTGCCCGCTGCCACGCTCTGGCGGACGACGGTGCCGGGCTTGACGACTTCGTTCGCGAGTTCTTCCACCCTGTAGGGCAAGGCGATGGCCGCGTCATCCAGCGCGGCTCCGGCATCTTCGAGGGTTTTGTCCACCAGATTGGGCACGCGTACCAAGCCGGTCGAGACAACCAGGTCCACCGTGGAACCGGTCTTGACCTTCTCACCGGGAGCCGGCTTGGTGGAGACCACATTGCCGCGCTGCAGTGAGGCGCTGTTCGCCGGGATGTTTTCCCCCGGCTCCAGACCGAGTTTCCGGAGCTTGTCCCGGACCTCAGCCTCGGTTCGTCCGGCAAGGTCCTTTGGAATTGTGGCGAACTCACGCCCCTGGGAGATGTAGACGAACACTTGGCTGCCCGGTTCAACCTGCTCTCCGACGTCCGGGTCGGTCCGGGTCACCATGCCCTTCTCGACGTGGTCGCTGAACTCTTGTTCAATCTGTGGCCGAAGGTCTGCTTCCCATACGGAGTTGCTGGCCGTGTTCTGGTCCAGTCCAGCGACAGCTGGTACGGCAACGGTCTTCGGAGCAGCATTCTGCACCAGGACGTTGTAGAGGTAGTAGCCGCCGCCTATCAGCACCAACAGCAGGGCGACCATGAGCGTGACGGTCCAGGCACGGCGCCTGGCACGGCGTTCGGGTTCGATGTCGTGTGCGCTGCCAACGGCCAGCGCTGTTGGCACATGCCGCGGGTCGTACGCCGCAGTCTCGGGACCGCCGTCGTCATCCGGTGCGTAGGCTGTGGAGGACAGGCGCGTGGTTTCCGGAGACACCGCCTGGGCCGGCTGAGTGATCAGCTCAGTGGCGGGGGCGTGCGCGGAAAACGCTTCTGTTGCCAGTCCGGTCGGCTGATGCGTTACACCGTCCAGGGCCGCCTGCAGCGCATCCGAGAATGCCGCCGCGGTTTGGAACCGGTCGGCCTTGTCTTTTTGGAGCGCATGTTCCAGCACGGAATCAAGCGCGGCTGTGACATCCGGATTGAAGCGGCTGGCCGGTTCGGGAAGCTCGCGGACATGCTGGTACGCCACGGACACCGGGCTGTCACCAATAAACGGTGGCCGGCCGGCAAGCATTTCGTACAACAGACAGGCAGCCGAGTACAGGTCGCTGCGGGCGTCAACGGTCTCTCCGCGGGCCTGCTCGGGGGAGAGATACTGCGCAGTTCCCAGAACCGCCTGGGTCTGGGTCATCGTCGCCGCAGAATCGGCCAAGGCCCGGGCAATGCCGAAGTCCATCACCTTCACGCTGCCATCAGGGGTGACCATGACGTTGGCCGGCTTGATGTCCCGGTGCACGATGCCCGAGCGGTGGCTGTATTCGAGCGCCGCCAGAACGCCGAGTGCATAGCGGACCGAGTCCTCGATGCTCAGTTCGTGGCCCTTGATGAACTCACGCAGCGTCCGGCCTTGGACGTACTCCATCACGATGAACGGAACCTTGACGTCGTGCGCCGCTCCCCCGGGCAGATCCATGTCCCCGGTGTCGTAAACGGCAACGATGGACGGGTGGTTCAGGCCCGCCACTGCTTGGGCTTCGCGCCGGAAGCGGGACTGCAGCATCGGGTCGCGGGCAAGGTCGGTCCGGAGTTGCTTGATCGCCACGGAGCGGCCCAACCGGATGTCGCGGCCCAGCAGGACGTCGGCCATTCCACCGCGCCCGATGAGTTCACCGACTTCATAGCGGTCAGCCAGGATGCGCGGCGAGTCCACTGGTTGTCGTCCTTCCATCACCAGGATCCGGTCACGGCTTGGCGCCGCGCGTTTCGGGACCAGAGGTGGGCAGAGCCTTGGCATCCGGCGAGCCCGTCTCGGTCGGCGCCTGGGTTTCTTCTGCCGGGCCGCTGGAGACAACATAGCTGACAGTTGACCCGGGCGGAACGTCCCCGCCGGGGGGCGACAGGCTGAGCACGGTACCCTTCGCTTCCTCACTCGGCTGTTCGCCGGACTTTTGCGGCACCAGGCCCGCGTCGCTCAAGGCCTTTTGTACCTGCTGCTCGGACTGGCCCACCAGTCCTTGGGGAATGGTGACCGTTCCCGGGCCTGTGGAATAAACAACGGTGATTCTTTCGCCCTCGGGAACCGTGCCTGTCGGGGCAATATCGATGACGGTGTTTTCCGCTGCTTCGTTCTCGACTGGTTGCGGAACCACTTGGTAGCCCATGTTTTCGAGCTCGGACCGGACCTCGCCAAACGGCCGGCCCAGGAACGCATTGGCTGACAGCTGGTGGCTTTCCACCGTCGGCGTTTGGGTCGGTTGTTCCTCGGTCTTCGTTTCCGTGGGTTTCGCGGCGGTGGTCTTCGGTGCCGACCGTGTGGCCGAGCTTGAAGCTGACGAGGATGACTCGGCGCCGCCGGTGGGTGTCAGCATCGGCAGCAGGATGGCGCCGGCGACGGCGAACAGGACCAGCAGGATCAGACCGACCAAGGGCCAGGTCCAGGGGCTGCGCTTCTTCTGCGGGCGCCGTGGCGCCTCCTCAGGCTCGGCGCTGTCAAGGTCCTCGTCGGTCCAGTTGCGTTCCGCGCCAAGGCCCGCTGCTGCAGCGCCGCCGACGGCGGGGAGCTGGGAGGTTCCCGCGCTCACGGCACGGGTCGGCGCGGTGCCTGCGGTGGGCACGGGAGCGGTCATCACTCCGGTGCTGTCATCGCCACCGAACAGGCGCATGCCGGGCACTGCCGCTTCGGCGGCCCGGATATCCCCGGCACGGATGGCGTCGGCCGCCTCGGCGAGCTTTTCAGCGGTGGCCGGACGATCGGCCGGGTCCTTGGCCAGCATGGACATCAGCAAGGCGCGGACCGGCCGCGGCAGCGATTCGGACAGCGGCGGCGGGGTGTCATTGACCTGTGCCAAAGCAATGGCGATCTGCGACTCTCCGGAGAACGGGCGGGAACCGGAGAGGCACTCGTAACCGATGACGCCGAGCGAATAGATGTCGCTCTGTCCGGTGGCCGTCTGTCCCGTCGCCTGTTCCGGGGCCAGATACTGGGCAGTGCCCATGACCTGGCCGGTCGCGGTCAGCGGAACCTGGTCCGCCAGCCGGGCGATGCCGAAGTCCGTGATCTTGACCCGGCCCTCGGGGGTGATCAGCAGGTTGCCGGGTTTGACGTCGCGGTGGACAAGCCCTTGCGCATGGGCAACGGCAAGCGCCTTTGCCGTTTGGGAAATGAGGGACAGCGTCCGGTCCGGCGAGAGCACCCGCTCGCGCTCGATGATGGCAGAGAGCGGATGCCCGGGCACCAGTTCCATGACCAGGTACGCGGAGCCGGCCTCTTCGCCGTAATCGAAGACATTGGCAATGCCGATGTGGTTCAGCAGCGCGGTGTGCCGGGCCTCGGCGCGGAAGCGGTTGAGGAAGCCCGGATCGCCGGTGTATTCCTCCTTGAGGATCTTGATGGCGACGATGCGGCCCAGAACCTGGTCCTGCGCCTTCCAGACCTCGCCCATGCCGCCGATGGCGATACGTTCAGTGAGCTGGTACCTGCCGCCTAATGTGATACCCGAGGTAGGTCTCACTTATTTAACACCGCCTCTAGGAGTTTCTTAGCACTTGGACTTGAGAGTGAAGCACCGGTAGTCACATCGACGTCCTCAAAGACGACGGATACGACGGCCTTGGGGTCGTCCGCCGGTGCGAATCCGGTGAACCACGAGTTGTTGCCTTCCTTGCCGGCCATCAGTTCGGCGGTACCGGTCTTGCCGGCTACGTCGACGCCCGGAATCGCAGCCCCGCCGCCGATGCCCCGGCTGACCACATTGACCATCCAGTCCTGCATCAGCCTGGCATTGTCTGCGGACAGGGAGCGCTGCAGCTCTTCGGGCTTGGGGCTGTCCATCACGCGCAGGTCGGGTGCGCGCACGGTGCGGACCAGGTTCGGTTTCATTAGCACGCCGTCGTTGGCGATGGCGCTGGTCATCATGGCCACCTGCAGGGGGGTCACGCGGACGTCGTACTGGCCGATGGCCGACTGTGCGAGCAGGTCGTCGCTCATCCCGGTGGGGAACTGGCTGGCGGTTACATGGGTGGGGATCTGGTAGGACTGGCCGAAGCCGAACTTGGCCGTCTGCTCAGCGATGGCGTCCTCGCCCAGATCGATGGCGATTTGGGCGAACGGTGTATTGCAGGACTGCTCCAAGGCAAACGAAAAATCAACAGTGGTCCGGGCCGCACAGCCGCCGTTGACGTAGTTCGGCAGCTCGACGTTGGTGCCGGGCAGTTTCAGTGTCGGCGGATTGTCCAGCTTGCTGTCGGCGTCGTACTTGCCCGACTCCAAGGCTGCAGCCGTCACGGCCAGCTTGAACACGGACCCGGGCGCCAGCAGGCTCTCGGTGGCCGGGTTGGTGAACGGCGAGAGTCCGGGCACCTCCTCCAACTTGGCCATGTTCTGGGTGACCTTTTCGGTGTCGTGGCCGGCAAGCTTGTTCGGGTCGAAGCTGGGCTTGGAAACCATCGCGAGAATGTTGCCGGTGTCCGGCTCCATGACCACGATCGAGCCCTTCACGCCGTCGGGAATCAGGTTCCAGGCCAACTGCTGCAGTTCGGCGTCCAGGGTCAGCTCTACTGAAGCGCCTTCGACCTGGCCCCCGGAGAAGAGCTGGACGATCTGTTCGTAGAAGAATTCGTCGCCGGAGCCGGAGAGCTGGTCGTTCATCGCCGACTCCATTTGGGTGGAGGCGTAGACCAGCGAATAAAAACCAGTGATCGGGGCGTAGAGCTCCGGTTCGTTGTAGACGCGCTGATACGCGAACTCGTCGTCCGAGGGAACCGATTCGGCGATCGGATCGCCGTCCACCAGGATGGCGCCCCGGTTTTTGTCGAAGTCCTTGTAGATGGTCCGGCTGTTCCACGGGTTGGCGTTGAGGTTCTCGGCCTCGAAGAACTGCACGACCGTGAGCGATCCAAACAGGAGTGCGAACATCGCGATGGCGACGATCCAGGTATTGCGGATGGCCTGGTTCATGGCTGGATCACCTCCGTGGATCCGGTGTTCCGTCCGTCGGTCAGGGTACGGCGCTGCGGCCGGTCCCCCGGAGGCCGTCCGGCAGCCAGACCGGTCAGGGCCGGCCGGCGGGCAGCGTCGGAAATCAGCAGCAGCAGGGCAACAATCAGCCAGTTGGCCAACAGCGAGGAGCCGCCGGCTGCCAGGAACGGCGTGGTCAGGCCGGTCAGCGGAATCAACCGGGTGACGCCGCCGATGACCACAAAGCACTGCAGCGCCAACGTGAAGGAGAGTCCCGTAGCCAGCAGTTTGCCAAAGGCATCCCGGCTGCCCAGTGCTGCCCTGATGCCGCGGCTAACCAAGAGGATGTAGAGCATCACGATGGCGCTGAGTCCGATGAGTCCCAGCTCCTCGCCGAGGGCGGCGATGATCATGTCGCTGTTGGCGTAGGTCACCAGGTCAGGCCGGCCCTGCCCAAGTCCCGTGCCGGTGAGCGCGCCGCTGGCCAGCCCGAACAGGCCTTGGACAATTTGGTGGCTGCCGCCGATCCGGTTGTAGACCTCCGGGTCGAAGGCATTGATCCAGCCGTCGATGCGTGCGGTGACATGCGGAAACAACTGGAAGGCCACGAAGCCGCCCACTGCGATCATCAGCAGGCCGATGAGGACCCAGCTCACCCGGCTCGTGGCAACGTAGATCATGGCCATGAACAGGCCGAAGAACAGGATTGAGGATCCCAGGTCGCGCTGGAAGACCAGCACGCCGATACTGACCAGCCAGGCCACCAGCATGGGACCCATGTCCTGCCAGCGTGGCAGTTGCAGGGGACCTATTTTCTTGCCGGCGAGCAGGATCAAGTCCCGGTTCGTCGATAGATAACCGGCAAAGAATATAGCGAGCGTGATCTTTGCGATTTCGCCCGGCTGGAAGGTTGCGAACCCGAGATTCACCCAGATCCTGGCGCCGTTGATCTCCATTCCGACGAACGGCAGCAGCGGGAGGATCAGCAGAATGGCACTGGTAATCAGGGATATGTAGGTGAAGCGCCGCAGGACGCGGTGGTCGCGCAACAACCAGATGATGGCGACGACGACGGCGATGGCCACGCCGGTCCACAAGAGCTGGCGGGCGGCGGCGGAGTCGTTGTTGGCGATGTCCAACCGGTGGATCATGGCCAGGCCGACGCCGTTCAGCGCAGTAACGATCGGGAGTATAACCGGGTCGGCATACTTCGCCCGGAGGCGCAGGACTATATGGACCACCAGGACCAGCACCACCAAGGTGCCGCCCTGCGTGAAGAAATCGCGGTCAAAGGCCCGGTCTTGGTCCAGGCCAACCAGCATGTTGGCTCCGATGCCAACGATCAACGCCAGAATCAGCAGGAGCAGTTCGGTGTTGCGCCGCGACCGGGGCACTGTCTGGATGTTACTCATAACCTATCCACCTACACATTCCGGCGGCACGGTGGTTTCGGGGCTGGCAACCGGTCCTGGGGTGGCGCGGGGTGAGCCGCTGGCAGCCGGGGCCGGGGTGGCGCGGGGTGAGCCGCTGGCAGCCGGGGCCGGGGTGGCGCCGGATGAAGCGCTCGGCCGTTCCGTCGGCACTGCACTGGGGCTGGGTTCCGGTTGGGGACAGTTGCGCTGGCTGCTGATCCGCAGTTGTTCGACGATGTCCTCGGCATGCCCCAGGTCTCTGGCGGAGATGCTCGATTGCAGCCGCTGCTGTTGATACACCGGCAGGCTCTCCAGCGGGATGTTGTACACCGTGTCCACATGCGAGAGCGCGATCGGGCCGAAGTTTTGCGAGACACCGTTGAAGATCGCCACCCGGCCATCGGACGAGGCGACGAAATACTGCGTCTGCGTCCACAAATAGCCGAACCACAGGACAGCCACCAGCAGCAACGACATGACGGTCAGGAACGCCGGGACCAGCCAGGGCCTGCGTACCGGAGCCGCGACGTCCGTGTCGGGCGCCTCCGGTTCCTCCGGGGCCTTGTGGGTCAGCAGAGCCGCCGCCCGCCGCTTGTTGGAGTGGGCGGTGACGATCGGAATCTGTCCGGTTTCGGTCGCCAATGCGGCCGCACCCACCAAGACATGCGGCCGCGTCCCCAGCTCGCGCCGGATCGCGTCGGCGCGGATTGCCTCATGCGGTTCAAGGTGTTCGTCGGTGAGCTGGATACCGGCCCTGGCGGCGGCGGATTCGTTCGGAGAGCCGGGCGTCGAACTCGACGCCGCGGCGGCACGGGGCGCGTCCCCGCCGTTTGTTGTCGCAGCCGCCGTCGGCCGCCCGGCGGCGAGGTTTAGGGCGGCGGTGTCAGCTTCCTCGGGGGATGCTTCGGCCACTTCGATCATCACGATCGTCACGTTGTCCGGGGAACCGCCATCGAGCGTCAGATCCACCAATTGGTCGACGGCGTCCTGCAGCGATGACGCGTTGCGGACCACCGACTCCACCACCCGGTCCGGTACCACCGCATTGAGGCCGTCGGAGCACAGCAGCCACTTCTCCCCCGCTTCGGCCTCATGGCTCGCCAGATCGAGCTCGGGGCTGGCATCGACGTCGCCCAAAACGCGCATGAGCACGTTGCGGTGCGGGTGGATCTCGGCTTCCTCGGGACGGAGCCGGCCTTCGTCGATGAGCCGCTGGACGAAGGTGTGGTCGATGCTGACCTGCTCGAAGACGCCGTTTTTCAGCCGGTAGGCCCGTGAATCGCCGATGTGGGCGAATTCGAGCCGGTCGTCATGCAGCAACAAGGCGGTGACGGTTGTGCCCATGCCTGCCAGCTTGGGGTTGGTCTGAACCAATTCCGACAGGATGGAATTGGCAGTCTGGATTTCGTCGGCCAGGACATTGGCGGGCTCGGGATGGCCCGCCCGGTCCAGGTGGACCAAATCCAGCACGGTGGAGGCGGAGGCGACGTCACCGCCGGCATGGCCACCCATGCCGTCGGCCACCACGGCCAGATAGCGCCCGGCGTAGGCGGAATCGTCGTTTTTCGACCGTGTCTTGCCCACGTCCGACCGCGCTGCGTAGCGCAGAACCAGAGCCACGATCAGGGCCTCAACTCAATGACCGTCTTGCCGATCCGGATAGGTACGCCGGCGTCGACGGGCAGCGCCCGGGTCAACTGGTTCTCGGCCAAATAGGTGCCGTTGGTGGAGCCCAGGTCCTCGATGAACCAGCGGCTGCCCTGTGGAAAGAGGCGCGCGTGCCGGCCGGAGGCATAATCGTCCTCCAGCACCAGCGTGGCTTCCTGGGCACGCCCCAAGAGGATGGGGCTCGCGGCCAGTTCGAGTGAATGGCCCGCCAGTGGACCTTCAGTAACCACCAGGCGCCGTGGAGCCGCCTTGGGAGCCGGCGCTTCGGCCAGATCCGGATTCTTGCGGACTTCGCGGGCGGTGGGGGAGCCGGTGCGGCTGCGGTTGCCGATCTGCAGGTCCCGCCGCAGGGCGGAGACGATGCTGATAATCATGATCCAGAGCAGGATCAGGAAACCGAACCGCAGCGCGGTGACAACAAGTTCACCCATCAGGCTCCGCCGCCCCGCGTCGGCAGCAGGCGGAAGGTAATGCGGGTGCGGCCCATGGTGATCATGGAGCCGTCGGTGAGGTCGGTTTGGCCGACGATCTTTTGGCCGTTGACGTAGCTGCCGTTGGTGGAGCCGAGATCCACCGCCACTGCCGAGCCATCCTCGCTGCGGATTTCCAGGTGGCGCCGCGAGACTCCGGTGTCGTCGACCATGATGTCGGCCTCGGAGGAACGGCCCAGCACAATTGAGGGCGCGTTGAGCGAATAGCGCTGACCGTTGATTTCCAGCACGGGCTGGAGCTGGGTGGGCTGGCGCGCCGGCGCCACGGGTGCGCTGCGCTGCGCCGGCCGCTGCTGCTGGCCGTCGGATTTCACCACCGAGGCCTGGACTTCGAAATCGCCGCCCTTGAGCCCGCCGTCCCTGGTGAACGAGACGCGGACCGGGCCCTGCAGGGTGTACTTCTGGCTGTTGACGTGGCGGATCACCACGTCGCACAGTTCTTCGGCCAAGGTGGCACCCCATTGTTCTGCCATGGCGTAATCGGTGTCGCCCAGCCGGACCTCGAAGACGTTGGGAGCCAGCGTTCGGCCCTGCGCCAACGTGATGGAACCATTGTCCAGCTCACGGCGCAGGCGGCTGGCGATTTCCACCGGCTGCACCTGGCCTTTGCCGCCCACGGAGAAGGCACCGCGGACGATTTTCTCGATTCCGCGTTCCATACTGTCCAGAATGCCCATCGGGCCGCCTCCTCCCAGCTTTGTCATCGTGGTGCCTGCCGCTGCGATAGCGGACAGGGCACACCTGTCTGGCGATTCTCCCCTTCGATACTACTTGCGCGTGTCCCAAAAGGCCCTATTCGGCAACGCGTGCCGGGGGCGCGGCATTGCGGCAACGTGGTGAACACCACGTCGACAGAAGGGTAAAGACAGTACCCGCCGTCGCCCTGCCGGGCCTTCCGATCCCAGTCCCCAAGCGGCAACAGAGGCGCTGAATGCCCCGATTGGGAATTTGCGACGGTTTCACGCTACTATTGATCTCGCTGTTCTTGAGGATTGCGAACCGGGAAACCGGGACAGTCCGGAGGGGACAGGCGAACTGCGCGCGAGTGGCGGAACGGCAGACGCGCTGGCTTCAGGTGCCAGTGTCCGAAAGGGCGTGGGGGTTCAAATCCCCCCTCGCGCACGCAGAGC
>NZ_JBNHHB010000102.1:0-18603 GCF_059091905.1 Arthrobacter sp. Dra40 | reverse complement strand
AGGCCGTAGGTTCGAATCCTATCGAGGGCACCAAGGAAGCAGTAATGGGAGAATCCCCGGCCGGGTGGCCGGGGATTCTCTTCTTTAACGCACAGGGGCCTGCCGCCTTAACTCACAGGGCCGGCCGCCGGCCACGCGTCACTCGTCAACAACTCCCGGCCCGTCGAGACGGCGGTCCACGCCAACCTGGTCCACTTTGCGGTGGAAGCTCATTCCGGACCTGCCGCCAAGAATGGCACCGGCGAGCGAGACCAAGGCAGCGGCGATGAGAAAGACGATGCCGCCGGTCGACAGCGCCCCTTCATCGAGGGGAATCCGGGGAAAGCTGTTCAGGCTGCTCAGCACGTTGAACTGGCTGCCGGCCACCAGTCCCAAAACAGCCAGGACAATGGCAACCACGATCGCCCACAGCCAAACCGCCACACCCTGCTTGACCCCGTCGAACCGGGCCATCCGCCCTGCCACATATCCGCCGCAGAAGTACGACACGAACAAGATGACGGCCAGAATGATCCCGCCCACAATCCCGACCGTGCCCAGGTTTTGGGACGCTTGCCCGGCCACCTGGCCCGGGTCGGCCTTCTGGGCGATCCCCACGCCGGTGCCGATGGCTGCTGCCAGCGCCGTCAGGATGACCCCGATCCCGGTGGCGGCAATCCAACCAAAGAATGCCGAGCCCCACTTGATCCCGCCGAACTGGCGTCTCTCTGCTGCTACCACTTCATTACGTCGTTGCCTGGGGCTGCTGGCCCCGTCTGCGGCTGAACTCATCATGGATCTCCTTTATTCGCGTGCGGCGCCCGCCTGATGACCGGCCGTACCGGCCATCTCTGCCAGCACTACTAAGCACACTGATGATTGTGCAGGCATCAGAGTCGGCACACAAGGCCACCTGGTGCCGGTCTGTGGAGAAACAGTGCTACCGGGCCGCGCTGACTGCCGGCTGCGGGGCACCGGCATGGCCGCCGCTGCCGCGGAAGGTGCGGCGGTAGGACGCGGGGCTCACGCCAACGGATTTGGCGAAATGATGGCGCAGCAGCACCGCCTGACCAAAACCGGTCACGCGTGCAATTTCTTCAACATTCAGGTCCGATTCCTCCAGCAGCTCCTGTGCGCGCAGGACACGTTGGGCGTTGATCCAGGCCGCCGGCGTGGCACCGGTTTCGGCCCGGAACCGGCGGGCGAAGGTGCGCTCGGACATGTGCACCCTCTCGGCCAGCTGGGCAACCGTCACATCCTGGGCAAGGTTCTCGGCCAGCCACGTCAGCAGGTCCTTGAGAGTATGGCAGCCCGCCAGCGACATGGGCCGGTCGATATACTGCGCCTGGCCCCCTGCCCGGTGCGGCGGCACCACCATGTCCCGCGCGATGGCGGCAGCCACCGAGGCCCCGAGTTCAGTCCTGACCAAGTGCAGGCAGGCATCGATGCCCGCGGCCGTCCCGGCACTGGTGATGATGCGGGCGTCCTCCACGTAGAGCACGTTCTCGTCGACGTCGATCCGCGGATATTCGGCAGCCAGCTGGTGGGAGTACTGCCAGTGAGTGGTGGCCCGCCGGCCGTCCAGCAGTCCGGCTTCCGCCAGCACGAAGGCCGCCGAGCAGACGGACAATACCCAGGCGCCGCGGGCATGGGCCGCTTGCAGCGTGCGCGTGAGCTCCTCGGGGACATGGTCCATCCGCTGGTAGGGCGACACCACCACCAGGTCGGCGTCGGCTGCGGCCTCCAGTCCGAGCGGGACATTGAGGGAAAAGCCCACCTTGCTGTTGACGATGCCGGGCTCAGGAGTACAGATCCTGAAGTCGAACGCCGGGACGCCGGTGCCGCGGTCGGTCCGGTCGATCCCGAACACCTCGCAGACCACCCCGAATTCGAACGGCGAAGCCCCGGGAAGCACCACGACGGCCACTGTTTTGAGCATGCCTCCAGTATGGCAGTTTTTTATGCTTTATGGTCGTTTCTGCCACTCTTTTTTCCGCCCGCGCAGGATCACTATGAAGCCATGGAACTTCTTGTGATTACCGCGTTGGCACTCCTCGTCATCGTCAGCACCCTCCGGCTGATCCTCCGGGACGGCCGGGGCAACACTCCGCTGGAACGCTCGCAGGCCGACTGGACCGCCGGCTCCGCGCCGAGCCGCCCATACACCGAGCTGGTCCGGCTGGTCTGACCTGGCCATTCCGCCCGCACCGCCCTCGCAGGGCCGGCTTACAGGCCGGCTCACAGGGCAGTCTTCCGAACTGGAGCGCTCAGTGCGCTGCCTATTGGCGGTGGGCGAACAGATCCCGCAACAGCGCAACCTCGGCCAGATGGTGGATCATTTCCCGATTGATGTGCAGCACCAGTGTCCCCATGGACCGCTCGGCAAAGGCTCCCTCGGCGGGACCGCAGGGCGCTGCCAGTCCGTCGTCCCCCAGCGTCCTGACGTTGGCAGTCCAGCGGGCATAGTAGTCGTCCAGCAACTTCAGCGCCCCGGCAGCAGTGGACGGATAGTCGAACGAGTCGTACTCCACCGGCGGTCCGCCGAAGTGGGAGGCGTTCCGGCTGCCGAGCACTCCCACCAACACGTGGCCCAGCCGCCAGGCAACCGTGGTCACGGGCGGCGGTACCGGTTCCGGAAGTGCGAAGTCGATGGTGAAGTCACCGCCGCCCACGGCCATGGGTGCGCTGCTGGTGCCACGGTGGCGGACATTCCAGCAGCCCTCGGCCGGCTCCCAGAAGTACTCTTCGTCGGTCAGGCCCTCCAGCCGCGGCCTTGCCTGTGCATCCCAATGCCAGGAAAGTTGCTCGACCAGCTCCTCGGCTGCATTGAAGGACATGTCCGCTCCCACCCAACGGTGGCTCCGTAGGTCAGGAGCCTTGGGGTCCATCATGGCGGGGCGGACAGCCCTTGGCCAGAGCCTTGCCAACTAGCGCTGGCGTCCGACAGGCACAGTCACGGCCGAAAAGCGGCATTCCGGACAGTTCTTGTCCTGGTTCGGGGGTAGATTGGGCCTACCCGCCGGGGATGCCGGCGCCCGCGGGCGATCCCTCGCTCCGGCAGTGACGGCAGGTGGTTCATGCTTGAAACGTCCGCGCGGCTGCTGCAGCTGCTCTCACTGCTCCAGATGCGCCGGGAGTGGACCGGCTCTGCCCTGGCCGAGCGGATGAGTGTCACCGAACGCACGGTGCGCCGCGATATCGGCAAGCTGCGCAATCTTGGATATCCCATCAACGCCTCCCCCGGTGTGGCCGGCGGCTACCAACTGGGTGCCGGAGCACAGCTTCCGCCGCTGCTGCTTGACGACGACGAAGCCCTGGCCGTGGCGCTGGGCCTCAGCGCAGTGACGGCCAGCCCGGTGGCCGGCGTCGGGGAGGCGTCACTGCGGGCGCTGACCAAGCTGGAGCAGGTACTGCCCTCCCGGCTCCGCCCCAAATTCTCCACCCTGAAGAATGCCGTGGTCACGCTGGCCGGCCCCACCGCCGCGGTCAACCCTGAGGTGTTGACCGGAATTTCCACCGCCATCGCCGAGCGGCGGGTGATCGGCTTCCGCTATGCCAAGGCTGACGGCGACTCCGCCCGCCGGCTGGCCGAACCCTACCGGTTGGTCGACACCGGCCGACGCTGGTATCTGGTGGCCTACGATACCGGCCGGCAGGGCTGGCGCACGTTCCGGGTGGATCGCTTCGAATCGGTTCCCACGGCCCGTGAACGCTTTGCAGCGCGGCAGCTTCCGCAGCCGGATCTGGCCGCTTACGTCCAGCAGTCGATCACCCGGTCCCCGTACCGGTTTGACGTGGTGGCCCGGATCCACGCACCGTTGCACGCCGTCGCGGAAATGATCCCGCCCAACATCGCCGTCCTGACCGACGACGGCGGCGGAGCCACCTTGCTGCGCGCGGGTTACGACTCGCTGGACTACCCCCTGGTGGAGCTGGCCGCCACCGGCTTCGCGTTCGAAATTCTGGAGCCCGCGGCGATCCGGCAACGCGCCGCCGAGCTCGCCGGCCGGCTGGCCGCCGCCGCCGGCACGGAAACGGCGGCCGCCCCACCCGCTTGAGGTGGGACTGCCGCCGTCGTCCTGCCCTGGGCGCGCCGCGCTACTGGAGCATGGTGCGGTCGTCCACCACGCCCTTGATCTTCTCGAACTCATGGAGCAGGTCCGGCACGGTGGCCTTCTGCTTCTGCTCCTGGTCCAAGTCGAGGATGATCCGGCCCTCATGCATCATGATCAGCCGGGTGCCCAGCCGCAGCGCCTGCTCCATATTGTGGGTCACCATCAACGTGGTCAGACGGTGCCGGGCCACCACCTCCGCCGTCAGCCGGCTGACCAGCTCCGCCCGCTGCGGGTCCAGCGCGGCGGTGTGCTCGTCCAGCAGCAGGATTTTCGGGCTGCTGAACGTGGCCATCAGCAGCGACAGCGCCTGCCGCTGGCCGCCGGAGAGCAGGCCCACCTTGGCCTTGAGCCGGTTCTCCAGCCCCAGCTCCAGCGAACGCAGCTCTTCCTTGAAAAACTCGCGCTTTTTCCGCGTCACGCCGGGGCGCAGGCCGCGGCGCTTGCCACGTTCATACGCAATGGACATGTTCTGTTCGATGGTCATCTCGGGCGAGGTGCCCGCCATCGGATCCTGGAAAACCCTGCCGATGAAACGCGCCCGCTGGTGGTCCGCCAGCTTGGTGACGTCCTTGCCGTCGATGCTCACCGTGCCGGTGTCCGGGCGCAGTTTGCCCGACGTGATGTTCAGGATGGTCGATTTGCCGGCGCCGTTGCTGCCGATCACCGTGACAAATTCGCCGGCGGTCAGGGAGAGGTTGATCTCCTGCAATGCGACGCGCTCATTGACGGTTCCCGCGAAGAAGGTTTTGTGAACGTTCTTGATATCCAGCATGTCAACCCTTCGCTCCCGTCAGGGACTTTTTCATTTTCCCGAGACCGCCCACGCGCCGGAAGACCTTCCACTGCGGCAGCACCAGCGCAAGGACCACCAGCACGGCAGAGATCAGCTTCATGTCGTTGGGCTGCAGGCCTGCCTGCAGGGCCAACTGGATGACCACGCGGTACAGCACCGAGCCGAGCACCACGGCCGAGGTGGCGATCCAGATCAGGCGTGTGCCGAAGATCGCCTGGCCGATGATCACCGAGGCCAGGCCGGCCAAAATCAAGCCGATGCCCATGCCGATGTCGGCGAAACCCTGGTACTGGGCGATGAAAGCGCCGCAGAGGGCCACCAGGCCGTTGGACAGCGCCAGGCCCAGGATCTTCTGGTTGTCCGTGCTGACGCCGAAACTGCGGATCATTTGTTCGTTGTCGCCGGTCGCCTGCATGGCCAGTCCGATATCGGTGTGCAGGAACCAGTCCATGATCACCTTCACCACCAGCGCGACCAGCAGGAAGATGGCGATGGCGCCGATCCCGCCGAGCATGCCCGCCTCACGCAGCGGGGTAATCAGGGTGTCTTCGCGCAGCAGCGGCAGATTGGCCTTGCCCATGATGCGCAGGTTGATGGAATACAGGGCAATCATTGTCAGGATGCCGGCCAACAGGCCGTTGATCTTGCCCTTGGTGTGCAACAGGCCGGTGACCGTGCCGGCAGCCATGCCGGCGATGAAGGCCAGCACCGTGGCCGTGACCGGCGGCATGCCGTTGATGATGCTGATGGCGGCAACTCCGGCACCGGTGGTGAAACTGCCGTCGACCGTGAGGTCGGGAAAATCGAGGATACGGAAGGTCAGATAGACCCCCAGGGCCATGATCGCGTAGATCAGCCCAAGCTCAACCGCGGTAATCATAGGTAAAGGACCTTGGTTTCTCTCTTGGGGTCCATCCGGCGGCGGGGGTAGCCGGCCGCCGGATGGACTGCGGACTTCATCAGCTCGAGCTGGAAGTGCCTTCGGATTTACTTGAAGACGTGGTCAGCCTTGGCCTTGTCGGCGAAGCCGTCGGGCAAGGTGATGCCGGTCCGCTTGGCAGCAGCGGTGTTCACGTAGAGTTCCAGTTCGGTCTGGGTCTCCACCGGCATCGACGCCGGCTCGGCCTCGCCCTTGAGGATCTTCACGGCCATCTCACCGGTCTGGTAGCCCAGCTTTTCGTAGTTGATGCCGTAGGTGGCAACCGTGCCGCGCTTCACCGAGTCGCCTTCGGCAGCAATGGTGAGGATCTTCTTGGATTCGGCCACCTGGATCAACGACTCCAGCGCAGATACGACGGCGTTGTCGGTCGGGACGTAGAACGCGTCGACGTCGAGCGACTGCGCAGCCTGCTGGACTTCACCCGAGGTGGAGATGGCAGCTTCCTTGATTTCCAGGCCCAGTTCCTTCGCCGCTTCCTTGGCCCATTCCACCTGCACGGTGGAGTTGACCTCGCCCGAGGAGTAGACAATGCCCACGGACTTCGCGTCCGGGTTCAGTTCCTTGACCAGGGCCAGCTGCTCCTCAACCGGGTTGCGGTCGGAGGTACCGGTGACGTTGGACCCCGGTGCGTCCATGCTTTCCACCAGGGAAGCGGACTCCGGATCGGTGACTGCGGTGAAGAGGATCGGGGTGTCCGCGATGGCCTGGACCGCCGCCTGGGCGGTGGGCGTGGCGATGGCCAGGATCAGGTCCTTCTTATCGCTGGCGAACTTGCCGGCGATCGAGGTAGCAGTGCCCTGGTCGCCCTGCGCGTTCTGCTCGTCGTAGGTGACGGTCTCGCCCTCGACGTAGCCGTTGTCGGCCAGCGCCTTCTTGAATCCCTCACGGGCCGCATCGAGGGACGGATGCGAGACGATCTGGCTGATGCCGATTTTTACGGATTCGGTACCTTCTTCCGCGGCGCTGCCCTCGGTCGATCCCGAGTTGCCGCACGCGGACACGAACAGGGCGGTGGCCAGCAGCCCGGCACCGAGGCCGAACTTGGTCGAGCGTTTCTTCACGATGTTCCTTTCGAGTGTCCATCACGTGCCGGATAGTCCGGCACATTTCCGCCTGACCGCCCCTCCCCGGCGCGGCTGAGCAGTCCGCCACACGCGGCGTCGTCGTCGGCGCCCGCAGTTGTGGCAGGCAACCCTGCGGAAGTGTCCTGAGGATCTTACCTGTGAACGGAGTCACAATGTCTAATCAGAACCGCGGGGTCAGGACAACCATATGAGATACGTCTCACCGACAGGACAAATTGCACCCGGATGTCGCCGGATAGTTATTTTCGTCCACGGGCTTCGGCGGGCCTGGGCTCCCCACCGGCCCGGTCCGGGACAGGTGGTCCAGCCGATAGACTGTGGTCAATCATGGCTGTGAACATCACGTATCCCGCGGCCCTGCCGGTTTCAGAGCGGCGCGAGGACATCATGGCGGCCATCGCCGCTCACCAGGTGACCGTCATCGCCGGGGAAACCGGCTCCGGCAAGACCACCCAGATCCCCAAAATGTGCCTAGAGCTCGGCCTCGGTGAGAAGGGGCTGATCGGCCATACCCAGCCCCGGCGGCTCGCTGCCCGGACGGTGGCCGAGCGCATCGCCGAAGAACTGGACGTGAAGATCGGGCAGGAAGTCGGCTTCCAGGTCCGCTTCACCGGTGAAGTCAGCCGGGACACGCAGATCAAGCTGATGACCGACGGCATCCTGCTGGCCGAAATCCAACACGACAAGCTGTTGAAGAAGTACAGCACCATCATCATTGATGAGGCACACGAGCGCAGCCTGAACATCGACTTCATCCTGGGCTATCTCAAGCAGATCCTGCCCAAGCGCCCCGACCTGAAGATCATCATTACCTCCGCCACGATTGATCCGGAGAGGTTTGCCCGGCACTTCGGCAGCGAGGACCGGCCGGCACCGGTCATCGAGGTTTCCGGCCGCACCTACCCGGTGGAGATCCGGTACCGTCCCTTGAACCAGCCGGCGGCTACCGACGCCGACAACCCGGACGCGGACGAGCTGGAGGAAGACCGCGACCCGCTGGACGCGGTCTGCGACGCGGTGGATGAACTGTCCCTGGAAGCTCCGGGCGACATCCTGATCTTCTTTTCCGGCGAGCGCGAGATCCGTGACGCCGCGGACGCACTTGCCGCCAGGACCAAGACCAACCGGCGGCTGGCCGGCACCCAGATCCTGCCGCTGTATGCCCGGCTCTCGCTGGCGGAGCAGCACCGCGTCTTCTCCCCCGGCAGCCAGCGCCGCATTGTGCTGGCCACCAATGTGGCCGAAACGTCGCTGACCGTTCCGGGCATCAAGTACGTGATCGACACCGGCACAGCGCGCATCTCCCGTTATTCGCACCGCACCAAGGTCCAGCGCCTGCCGATTGAACGGATCTCCCAGGCGTCGGCCAACCAGCGCTCGGGCCGGTGCGGCCGCGTCAGCGACGGCATTGCCATTCGGCTGTATGCCGAAGAGGACTACGACTCCCGGCCGGAATTCACCGACCCCGAGATCCTGCGCACCAACCTGGCAGCCGTCATCCTGCAGATGACCGCCATGGGGGTGGCCCGAGGTCCCCAGGACATCGAAGCGTTTCCCTTCGTTGAGCCGCCCGAAAGCCGCGCCATCAACGACGGCGTCACTCTCCTGCGCGAGCTCGGCGCGCTGCCCGAACCCGGCACCAAAGCCGGACCGGCGCCGAAAACCGGGCTCACCGCCGTCGGGCGCAAACTGGCACTGCTGCCGGTGGACCCGCGGCTGGGCCGCATGATTGTGGAGGCCGGCGAGCGCGGGTGCGTGCGCGAGGTGATGGTGCTGGCCGCGGCGCTGACCATCCAGGACCCACGGGAACGTCCCACCGACCAACAGCAGCGGGCCACCGAAAAGCACAAGCGCTTCGTGGACGAGAAGTCCGACTTCACCGGCATCCTGAACCTGTGGCGATACCTGCAGGAGAAACAGCAGGAGCTCTCTTCCACGCAGTTCCGCAAACTGTGCCGGACGGAATTCATCAACTACCTGCGGGTCCGCGAGTGGCAGGATTTGTTCGCGCAGCTGCGCCAGCTGGCCAAGCCGCTGGGCATCACCCTGGGATCGGGGCGGGATGTGGACCCGGTGGGCAGGCACGAGGACATCCACAAAGCGCTGCTGGCAGGTCTGCTCAGCCATATTGGCCTGTACGAGGAACGCAAACGCGAGTACGCCGGCGCCCGGGGCACGCGGTTCGCCATCTTCCCCGGCTCGGCCCTGTTCAAGAAGTCGCCGGACTGGGTCATGGCGGCCGAGTTGGTGGAAACCTCCCGGCTGTGGGCCCGGGTGGCAGCCAGGTTTGATCCGGCCTGGGCGGAAGAGATCGCACCCCAGCTGTGCAAGCGCACCTACTCAGAGCCTCATTGGTCCAGGAAAATGGGCTCGGTGATGGCCTACGAGAAGGTCACGCTGTACGGGGTGCCGATTGTTCCGCAGCGGCGGATCCAGTACGGCCGGATCGACCGCGAACTCAGCCGTGAACTCTTCATCCGGCATGCCTTGGTGGAGGGCGACTGGCGTACCCACCACAAGTTCTTCCACCGCAACCGCAAGCTGCTGGCCGAGGTTGAGGAACTGGAAACCAGGATGCGACGCCGCGACCTGCGCGTGGACGACGAAACGCTGTTTGAGTTCTACGACCAGCGCATCGGCCCCGACGTGGTTTCCGAACGGCATTTCGACAAGTGGTGGAAGGATGCCCGCGCCGAGAACCCTGCACTGCTGGACTTCGATCCGGACGCCGTGCTGGCTACAGACGCCGAGGAACTGGACACCTCGGCCTTCCCGAAGGTCTGGCAGCAAGGGGCCTTCGACCTGCCGCTAAGCTACGAATTCTCGCCGGTAGCACCGGGCGGGACCCCGGACCCCTCCGACGGCGTCACCGTTCACGTACCGGTGCTGTTCCTGAACCAGTTGGACGAAGCCCCCTTCCGCTGGCAGATACCCGGCCTGCGGGTGGAGCTGGTGACGGCGCTGATCAAGTCGTTGCCAAAGCAGGTACGGAAGAACTTTGTCCCGGCCCCCGACGTCGCGCGGACCGCAGCAGCCGCGCTGGCCCAAGACTTCGACCCCGCCGAGGACGAGCTGGAGCCATCGCTGGAACTGGTGCTGCGCCGGCTGAAGGGCCACATCATCCCGCCCGGCTCCTGGAATTGGGACAGTGTGCCTGCGCACCTGCGGATGACCTTCCAAGTGGTGGACGGGAAAGGCACGGTGTTGGACGAAGGCAAGGATTTGGCGCGGTTGCAGCAGGAACTGGCGGCAGCCAACCGGCGGGCCATCGCCGAGTCCCTGGGCGCAACTCCCAAGACTGCCCAGCCCTCCCCGGGAAAGGGACGGAATGCCTCCGGCAAGCAGCGCGGTGGCAGGCAGGGTGCCCTGGCGGAGGCCGCCCCGGCCACCGCAGCCCCCGGTGCCGGAACCGCCGCGACCGCCGCCCCCGGTGCCGGAGCACCGCCGTCGGGCGCTTCCGGGCCCTCCGCCGGAGGCGTCCAGGAACGCAGCGGCCTCACCGCTTGGCCCGGCGGAGACCTCCCCCGCGAGGTCAAGCGCGAGGTGGCCGGCCACACGGTCACCGGTTATCCGGCGCTGGTGGACGAAGGGACAACGGTCGGCGTCCGCGTCTACCAGACACCCGCCAGCCAACAGGCGGCCATGCGCTCGGGCATCATCCGGCTGCTGGTGCTGCGGGTGCCCTCGCCGCAGCGGTACGTGCTGGACCACCTGAACAACACGGAGAAACTGACCTTCACGCAGAACCCACACGGTTCGGTGGCGTCGCTGATCGACGACTGCACGCAGGCAGCGGTGGACAAGCTGGTGCCTGCCGAGCTGCCGTTCACCCAGGCCGGGTTCGACGCCCTGTACGAACAGGTCCGCGCGGAGCTGATCGACACGGTGTTCACCGTGACCGCCATCGTGGAGAAAATCCTCTCCAGCACCCGGCGGATCCAGAAGGAGTTGAAGTCCAACGCCAGCCTGGCCCTGATCAGCCCGCTCTCCGACATCAAAAGCCAGCTGGAGCAGCTGGTCTACCCCGGCTTTGTGGCCGCCACCGGCTATGCCCAGCTCAGCCAGCTGCCCCGCTATTTGGAGGGGATTGAACGCCGGCTGCAAAAACTCCCCACGGCAGTGGGCCGGGACAGCCAGCACATGGCCGTGGTGCAGCGGCTGGAGGACGAGTACGACGACGCCCGGGCGGCACTGAAGCCCGGCGGCCTGGACGGTGCGGGGCTGGACCGGGTCCGCTGGATGCTGGAGGAACTCCGGATCAGCTTCTTCGCGCAGGAGCTCGGAACTGCGTATTCCGTGTCCGAAAAGCGCATCCGCACGGCCCTGAACGAGGCCCTGGCCCGCTGACATACGGCACGCCGTCCGTGTCACCGCGGCGAGGACAGGGGCCGGCTGCCAAGTCGTCGCCCGCTGACCCTGACCTCGGCACCAGGACAGGGTGTGGCTGCCAAGACAGGGGTTATTGACCCTGTCCTCAAAGCCGGGCGGGGACTTCGACGACAGGCCTCGGGAACTGCGCGGCAGGAAGTGGCGGTTCCGGGTCAGTCAGCGGGGACAAACTCCCCGTGGCCGGCCTCGCGCAGCGCGGCGCGGAGGCGCTTGGCCGATTCCTCCATCACGTCCGGATCGGGGTTCTGCCGGGCGCGCTTGAAGTCAAACTCGGCCTCGGAGTTGGAGGGCCACACGTGCAGGTGCAGGTGGTTCACCTCAAATCCGGCGATGATGAGGCCTGCACGGGCGGCGCCGAACGCTTCCACCTGCGCTTTGCCGATGGTCTGGGCGACCGCGGTGAGTTTCTGCAGCAGGTCGGCCGGGGCGTCGGTCCAGCGGTCCACTTCCTGCCGCGGCACCACCAACGCATGACCGTCCGCGAGCGGGCCGATGCTCAGGAACGCCACCACGTCGTCGTCCTTCCAGACGAAGCGGCCCGGAATCTCGCCGTCGATGATCTTGGTGAACAGTGTGCTCATGTCCCTCTTCCTTCTCAGTCCGGGGGTTCCGTCAGGAAACCACTCGGGATCCAGTGCTTTGGTGCGGCCGGCCCGCCGTTCAGCGGGGCCGGCTGGTTTTCAGTCAGCGGTCCGTCATCTGTCCGGTCAGCAGGCTGCGGGCGGTCGGCCGGCGCGGTGTCCGGCCCGTCCAACAATCTCCGGCCGGCGGCTCAATCCGTCAGCGAGGCGATGTCAAGGACAAAGCGGTAGGCGACGTCGCCGGCCACCATGCGGTCGAAGGCCTGGTCAAGGTCCTGCGCGCGGACCAGTTCGATGTCGGCCGTGATGCCGTGTTCGGCGCAAAAATCCAGCATCTCCTGCGTCTCGGCGATGCCGCCGATCTTCGAGGCACCATAGGCAATACGGTCGCGCATCAGCAGGCTGACAGGAACCGGTGGCATCGGCTCAGGCGGTACACCCAGCTGGATCAGCGCACCGTCGCGCCGGATTGCCCGCAGGTAGGGAGCCAGATCGTGGGCAGCGGCCACCGTATCGATGACCAGGTCCAGGCTGCGACGGACGGCAGCGAGCGCTTCGGCGTCGCCGGTCACCACCACGTGGTCGGCACCCAATGCCCGGGCCGAGTCCGACTTGTCGGGCGAACTGGTGAAGACCGTCACCGAGGCCCCCATGGCCTTGGCCAGTTTGACCGCCATGTGTCCCAGCCCGCCCAGGCCCACCACGCCCACGGAGTCGCCGGCTTCCACGCCGAAGTAGCGCATGGGTGAGTACGTGGTGATGCCGGCGCACAACAGCGGGGCCGCCGCGGCCGGGTCCAGCTCGGGCGGTATCCGCAGCACAAAGTCCTGATCGACGACGACGGATGTTGCGTAACCGCCCTGCGTCACCTCGCCGCCGTGGTGCCGGTCGCGGGCACCGTACGTGCCGACTGCACCTTTATCGCAGTACTGTTCGAGTCCATCGCTGCAGGCACTGCAGTCACGGCAGGAGTCCACCATGCAGCCAACGCCCACCAGGTCGCCGACCGCATGCAGGGTCACGTCTTGGCCGATGGCGGTGACCCTGCCCACGATCTCGTGGCCAGGCACCAATGGGTAGGGAATCTCGCTCCACTCGCCGCGAACGGTGTGGACATCCGAGTGGCAGAGGCCGCAGAAAGCGACGGCGATTTCCACATCGTGCGGCCCCGCGGCCCGGCGGGCGATGTGCAGCGGGACCATGCCGGAACCGGGCGCCTCCACTCCGTAGGCTGCGGCCGTGTTCATGCTGCTCCTCGCTGTCTGCCGGTCCTCGGCTGCGGGCGCCCGCTGCTCCAGCGTGGCGGAGGCCTGCTGCTCCTGATCAGGCGAAAACGGTTTCCCCAGTGGCGGCGGTGCCGGACGGCCAAGTGTCATGCGCCCGACGCTACCGTTTGCTGCTCCGCCATGCCACCGGGGCACGCCGTCTGTGACTCTTTGGGCACGACGGCGTACGGCGCGCTGCCGCTGGGGCCTCTGGGCGCGGCGGAACGCGCCGCCGCCGAAGGGCACGCGCTGCTGCCGAAGGACACGCGCCACCACCGAAGGACACGCGCCGCCGCGGTCAGGGTGCCTAAGGCGCCGCTCCCGTTGCCACCGGCAGGTCCGGATGTCCGCTCCACTGGGACCAGGAGCCAGGAAACAAGGCAGCGTCGATGCCTGCCTGGGCAAGCGCCGCGATCTGGTGCGCGGCGGTGATGCCGGAGCCGCAGTAGACGGCCACGGTCCTTCCGTCGGTGCCCAGTTCCTTGAATCGAACCGCGAGGTCAGCCGGTGGCAGGAAATGACCGTCCGGGGCAAGGTTTTCCGTCGTCGGTGCGTTCACTGCGCCGGGAATATGGCCGGCACGCGGGTCCACCGGCTCCAGTTCGCCGCGGTAGCGCTCCGCTGCGCGGGCATCGAGCAACAGCGAAGAGCGGGCGAAATCCAGCACCTGGTCGAGCTCCAGCCTGGGCATTCTGCCGCTGCCAAGTTCAACATTGCCCAGGCAAGCCAGTTCGTCGCCGCTGTCCAGTTCATACCCTGCAGCGCGCCAGGCAGCCAGCCCGCCGTCGAGCAAATAGACGGAGTCGAAGCCGCCGTCGCGCAGCAGCCACCATCCCCGGGCCGCCGACATGCCGCCGTTGTCGTCGTATGCCACCACCACGTCGCCGTTATTGATGCCCCAGTCCCGCGCCGCCTCGCGGAAGGACTCCGGCTCCGGCAGGGGGTGGCGCCCGGCATTCGCGGACGGAGCGGAGGCCAGTTGCGAAGGCAGGTCAACGTAGATGGCGCCCGGGATGTGGGCCTGCCGGTAGTGGTCGTGGCCGGCGTCGTCGCCGAGTTTCCAGCGGACATCGAGCAGTACGGTGCGCTGTCCGGAGGTCATCCGTTTGCGCAGTGCCTGCACGTCCATCAGAGTCCTCATGAGATCTCCTCCTGACTGCTGGCGGGCGTCGTTGCCCGCCGGTGTCCGGACAGTCCATCACAGCAGCAGGTATCGGGCCAAGCGTCCCGGCTGTCAGGCCAGCTCCACGCTGTCCCCCGGCGACAGGTGCCGGTAAACAGTGCCGTAATGGCCGCCGATCCGTTCCACGTGCTTTTCCACCAGCGGCAGGCCACGGTCACTGAGCCCGGCATCGTGGATGGGGTAGGCCCGCTCGGCGCGCATGGCGGTCACGAAGTCGATCACCTCGGCAGTTTTGGACCAGGGTGCATGGATGGGCACCAGCACATGCTTCACCGTCAGCCCGTGCGGCACGATGAAGGAATCGCCCGGGTGGTACAGGCTGTCGTTGATGACGTAGCCGATGTTCGCGACCACCGGAATGTGCGCGTGGATCAGCGCATGCTGTCCGCCGAAGGTCCGGATCCGGAACCCCGGCACCTCAAACTGCGTCTCCGGTTCGGCGGTGTGAATCCGTTCCGATGCTTCCGGAACCAGCGCCCGGAGGTCGGCGGCGACACCGGCCGGGGCGTACAACTGCAGGTCGCCGGCCTCGGCCAGCACGCCGGCCACCCGGTCCCGGTCGATGTGGTCCGCGTGCTCGTGGGTGACCAAAACCGTGGAAGCCCCGTCGAGGGCCTGGTCCACTTCCGAGAAGTTTCCGGGGTCAATCACCAAAATGTGGCCGTCCGCTTTGAGCCGGACGCAGGCGTGGGTGAACTTTGTCAGCTGCATGAAACCCACCCTAGCGGCGCCCTGGAGTGCGCGGTATGGGCAGCCGGTGACTCCGGCCATGAGCGGGCCGGGACGGGGCCAAAATCGGCCCTGCTGGTACGCTGGGAGGCACCTACGGGTGCCCGGTATCAACAGCAAGGAGCCGAAGCGGACATGTCCGTCCCGTCAGCGAAACCGCAGGCGCAGCGCCGCGGTTCGGAACAGCGAGTGACCCGCCAACGACTGGCCGTGGCTGCCGCCTTGGACAGCCTGGAGGACTTCGTCAGCACGCAGGAGTTGCACCGGCTGGTGCAGGACCGCGGCGATTCCGTGTCACTGGCCACCACCTACCGGATCCTGCAGGCCATGGCCGACGACGGGCAAGTGGACGTGATGCGCAGCGGCGAGGGCGAGGCCGTCTACCGGCGCTGCGCCGTCGAACACCACCACCATCATCTGCTCTGCCGGAACTGCGGGAAGACCGTGGAAATCGAAGCCCCGGCGGTGGAACAGTGGGCCGCCCGGATGGCGCGTGAGCACGGCTTCACGCAGGTCGCGCACACCGTGGAGATGTACGGGCTGTGCCCGGAGTGCAGCGCCGCCGCCGGGTAGCAGTTCTCAGCCGGCGGTGACCTTCACAGTGGCCACCTCGCGCCGGCCCACCCTGCCGCGGCGCTGCCGCCGGGTTCCGGCCAGCCGGCAGACCACGTAGATCAGGAACGAGATCGTGGTGACGTAGGGGCTGATCGGCAGGCTGCCGCCCAGGGCCAGCAGAATCCCGCCAACGACTGCAGCCACGGCAAACAGCACGCTCAGCAGCACCACCACCCGGGGCGAACTGCTCACCCGGAGCGCGGCGGCCGCGGGCGTGATCACCAGGGATAGCACCAGCAGGGCGCCGACCACCTGGATGGACAGCGCCACCGCCAGCCCCAGCAGGAACATGAACACGATCGCCAGCGCACCCACCGGCACGCCCCGGGCCTCGGCCAGATCCGGATCGGCGCTGGCAAAGGTCAGCGGCCGCCAGATGGCCAGGAGCCCCAGGATGACGACGGCGGAACCGGCAGTCAACAGGTTCAGCTGCACGGTGTCCACGGACACGATCTGCCCGGTCAGCAGGCCGAACTTGTTTGCCGAGCGGCCTTCGTAGAGGGACAAGAACAGGATGCCCAGGCCCAGCCCGAAGGACATGATCACGCCGGTGATCGAATTCCGGTCCCGGGCGCGCATGCCCAGCGTGCCCAGGACGACGGCGGCGATCACCGACCCCGCCAAGGACCCGAACACCACATTGGCGCCGATCAGCAGGGCGAACGCCGCCCCGGCGAAGGAGAGCTCGGCAATACCGTGCACGGCAAACGCCAGGTCGCGCATCATCACGAACACGCCGATCAGTCCGCCGACCAGTCCCAGGACGGCGCCGGCAATCAAGGAGTTGCGCACCAGCGGCAGCAACTCACCGTAGTCGTTGAAATTGAAGACTGCGTTCAGCAGTTCCGACGCGTCCATGGCTACACCTCCTCGCCGTGGCGGTGGGTGGTGGCATCCGGCAGTCCCACCACGACGATCCGGCCCTGGTTGTGGATCACTTCGACGTGGCTGTTGTACATGTTCGACAGCATTTCGGTGGTCATAACCTCTTCCGGGGCGCCCACCCGGAACTGGCCGCCGGCCAGGTACAGCACGCGGTCCACATAGTCGATGATGGGGTTGATTTCGTGCGTGACGAAGACGACGGCGCTGTTCTTTTCATGGCATTGCCGGTTGATCAGCGAGCTCACGGCCTGCTGGTGGTGCAGGTCCAGCGAGAGCAACGGCTCGTCGCACAGCAGCACCTGCGGGTCCGAGGCCAGCGCCTGGGCCGCCCGCAGCCGCTGCTGCTCGCCACCGGACAACTGGCCTACCGGTGCGTCGGCGTAGCCGGAGGCACCCACCATCTGCAGCAGTTCGTCCACCCGCTGGCGGTGCCTGCGGGTGTTCAGCCGGACGCCCCACCGGTGCCCGTCCAGACCCAAACCCACCAGATCGCGGGCGCGCAGCGGAGTCTCCGGTGCGAACGACTTTTGCTGGGGAATGTAGCCGATGTCCCGGCTGCCGCGTTGCAGCGGCCGTCCATTGACCTCGGCCGTGCCGTGGCTCAGCGGCTGCAGGCCCAGCAAGACGCGCAGGAAACTGGTCTTGCCGGACCCGTTGGGACCGAGCACCGCGAAAAACTCCCCCGGCTTGATGGTGAGGTCCAGATCGTGCCACAGCACGCGCTGGCCGAAAGACAGCGAGGCACCCTGCAGGCGGACGGCGGCGTTCATGGCAGCATTCCCTGGAGCTTTCCAGCTGTGCGCGGAAGGGGGACGCGGGTGCAAAACCGGCGTCCGGCCTGGAAAGCCTCAGTTGACCACGCCCCGGGGCGGTCCCCGCTCACCCGCGCAGCGCCTTATCTACCGAAGCCAGGTTCGCCGCCATCCAGGTCAGGTAATCCTGGCCTTCCGGCAGGGTCTCGGTGAAATTGACGACGTCGATGCCTGCCTTCTCCGCCAACTGGCGGAGACGCTGTGTCTGGGGACCTTCGGTCTGCTCGTTGTAGGCCACGAACCGGACCGACCCGCCGGTAATGAGTTCCTCGGTTTCCCTCAGGGCTGCGGGGGCTGCATCTGAGCCTTCCTCTGCCGCCTCCATAAAGCCGGCCGGGGTCTTGTTTTCCAGTCCCAGCGCATCGAAAAAGTGGAGCGGCACCGGATCCGTGGCAGCCACCGCCTCCCCTGCGGTTGATGCGGCGAGGTCATCCACCTCGGCTTGTAGCCTGTCCAGCCCGGAATGGAACCGTTCGGCATTGGCGCTGAAGGTTTCGGCCTGCTCGGGCTCCAATACGGAGAGCTTCTCCGCAATGGCGTCCGCAACGGCGCCCATGGTCGGCAGGTCGTACCAGACATGTTCGTTGAAGCCGCCATGGCTGTGGCCAGCATGGCCCGGCCCGCCGCCGGACGTGTGGTCCGCACCGCCGTCCTCAGCATGGTCCGACTCGCCGCCGGCCGTGTGGCCTGCACCGCCCTCGGCCGGGTGAGCCGCCTCCGCGTCCTCGGCTCCGGGCAACGGCGACAGTGCCACCGCGGTCAGAATGTAGTCGTGGTTCACGCCCGTTTCGTCCGCCAGCGTGTGCATGAAAGTGTCGTAGCCCCCGCCGTTTTCCAGCAGCAGATCGGCATTCGAGATCGCCAGTTTGTCCCGGGCCGTTGCTTCGTAGGAGTGCGGGTCCTGCGCCATCCGGTCGATGATGGCGGTAACCTCCACGTGGTCACCGCCGACCGTGCGGGCCAGATCGCCGTAGACATTGGTTGAAGCGACCACGCTCAGTTTGCTCCCGGCGTCGCTCTCCTCGCCGGCAGCCGAGCAGCCGGACAGCAACAGCGCCGCGGCGGCCAGGCCGGCCACCGCAGGAGCGGTACGTGAGCGCCTCAACGGCCACCTCGGTTCCAGTCATAATGAGAATCAGTAACAATAAGGATTTCAGCTTAGCGCAACTGCGAATCGTTCGCATTCCGGAACGTCGAGGGCGCGGGACCGTGTACACGGCCCCGCGCCCGGG
>NZ_JBNHHB010000101.1:0-18676 GCF_059091905.1 Arthrobacter sp. Dra40 | reverse complement strand
GCACCGAGGCCCGCAGCAGCGAGGAACCCTACAAAAGCCACTTGGAGTATGCCAAGGAACGGCGCAGCCCGGACGAGGCAGAGGCCGTGGTGGAACAGGCGCTGGAGAAGTTGCGGCGACGACGCCGCGAGGCACTCCGCCGGGCTGAAGCGGCCAACCGGCGCCAGCCCGACGAGTTCACGGGCTAGGCCGCCGGTCTTTTCTAGGCCTCGCCCTTTTCGGCAGCCGACAGCAGAGCGTCGGGGAGCTTGGAGGCGGCGTCCTGGTCCACCAGCCATACGGTGCGTTTGCGTCCCTGCGCACCGGCAGCCGGAACCTGCACCGGGTTGGCACCGGCCAGGGCCAGTCCCACGGCGCCGGCCTTGTCGTTGCCGCCCACTACCAGCCATACCTCGTCCGCGGAGTTGATCGCCGGCAACGTCAGGGACACACGCTCCGGCGGGGGCTTCGGCGCGTTGGTCTCACCGACTGCGGAGCGATCCTCCGTCCGGATGCCTGCCATCTCGGGAAAGAGCGAGGCGATGTGCGCGTCCGGACCGACACCGAGCAACAGTACGTCGAACTTCGGCACCGGACCGCTCGTTCCCTCTTCCGCAGCAGCCTGCCGCAGGGCCGAAGAGTAGGCGACGGCGGCAGCGTCCGGGTCGGCGTATTCGCCGGCTGCACCGAACGGGTGCACGCGCGCCGGGTCCAGCGGAAGCCCGTCCAGCAGGGCCTCCCGTGCCTGCCGTTCGTTGCGGTCCGGGCTGTCCTTTGCCACGAACCGTTCGTCGCCCCACCAGATGTTGACCTTGGACCAGTCGAATCCACCGGGAGCCTCGACGGCGGCGATCGCCTGCAAAGTGCTGATGCCCAGGCTTCCGCCCGTGAGCACGACGGTTGCCTCCCCGCGGTCGGTTTGGACGGCGGCCAGCCGTTCTACGAGTCTCCGGGCGGCCGAGCTGCAAATGGCTGCGGTGTCGGCATGGATGACGACGTGTGGTTCAGCGCTCACTGCGGCGCACGCTCCTCAAATTGGTCCGGGGCAAACCGTGGATCAGCACTTCGCCGAAGACTTCATCCGGGTCCAGCCGGCGAAGCTCCTCGGCCAGGCATTCTTCCAGCGGCCGGCGCGGCAGCGTAATGCGTTGGACCGGCAGACCGGGCATGATCAGTTCGGCCACCGAGTGGCCGGGGCGCAGGATGCGGATGTCGCCGGTGGTCCGGGAGATGCGCACCCCTCTGATGCCGGTGCCCGCCGTGTCCTCCACGATGGTCACCGGCGCGTTCAGGGCCAGTGTCAGCCACGCCGCCAACAGCACTGTGCTCGGGGAGTCGGACGCCCCCTCCACCGCCACCGACGTCACCGGCGCTGGTTCCAGCTGGTCAAAGACCGCGGCCAGCTGAATGCGCCAGCTGGTGAGCCGGGTCCAGGCCAGATCCGTGTCCCCGGCGGTGTGCGTCCCGCGCAGATGGAACAATGCCTGCTGAGGATCGGGCTCGTTGCCGGAATCGGTGATGCGGCGGTGGGCAATGCGTCCGATCGACGTGCGGGAAGCATCCGTCGGCATCCCGTGCGGCCACCACGCCACGATGGGGGCATCCGGCAACAGCAGGGCGGCGACAAGGGATTCGCTCTCAGCCGCCAGCTGGCCGTAGCCGTAGAGCACCACGACTTCGGCGGCGCCGGCATCGCCGCCGACCCTGATCTGCGCATCCAGTTTGGTCTTCGCGTCCGACCCTGCGTCCACCAAGACAATGATCCGGCAGGGGTGTTCGCGGCTCGCAGCGTTGGCGGCCAGGATGGCCTCTTCTTCGTAACCCAGCGAGGTCACGACCACCAGGGTGAGCACGCGGCCGAGCGCCACGACGCCGCCTTGCTCGCGCATGGCCACGATTTCCTTCGAGACCTTTGATGTGGTGGTGTCCTTGAGCTCTTTGATCACGGCCTTCTCCAAGTGCGTCCGTCGCGGGCCAACAGCTCATCGGCCGACGCAGGGCCCCAGCTGCCGGGGGAGTATGGCTCGGGCCTGGTGCGGCTCTTGGCCCAGTATTCCTCGAAGGGATCCAGGATCTTCCAGGACAGCTCCACCTCCTGGTGCCGGGGGAACAACGGCGGTTCCCCGAGCAGTACGTCCAGGATCAGCCGCTCGTACGCTTCCGGACTGGACTCGGTGAAAGCGTGGCCGTAGCCGAAGTCCATCGTGACATCGCGGACTTCCATTTGCGTGCCGGGAACTTTGGAACCGAAGCGGATGGTCACGCCTTCATCCGGCTGGACGCGGATCACGACGGCGTTTTGGCCGAAATCGTCCTCGTTATGGTTCGGGAACAGCAGGTTCGGCGCCCGTTTGAAGACGACGGCGATTTCGGTCACCCGCCGCCCCAGCCGCTTGCCGGCCCGCAGATAGAAAGGAACCCCGGACCAGCGGCGGGTGTGGATATCCAACCGCAGGGCGGCGTAGGTTTCGGTGACCGAATCCGGGTTGAACCCTTCTTCCTCCAGATAGCCGGTGACCTTTTCGCCGCCCTGCCACCCGCCGGTGTACTGGCCCCGGGCGGAGTGGGCCGACAAGTCCTCGGGGAGCTTGACGGCGGCCAGCACCTTCTCCTTTTCGGCGCGCAGGTCCTCCGCGTTGAAGGAGATGGGCTCCTCCATTGCCGTCAGGGCGAGCAACTGGAGCAGGTGGTTCTGGATGACGTCGCGCGCGGCCCCGACGCCGTCGTAATAGCCCGCACGGCCGCCGATGCCGATGTCCTCGGCCATGGTGATCTGCACATGGTCCACGTAGTTGGCGTTCCAGAGCGGCTCGAACAACTGGTTGGCGAAACGCAAAGCCAGGATGTTCTGGACGGTCTCTTTGCCCAAATAGTGGTCAATCCGGAACACCGCGTCGGGCGGGAAGACCGATTCGACGATGTTGTTCAGTTCCCGGGCGGACTGCAAATCGTGGCCGAAGGGCTTTTCGATGACAACCCGCCGCCAGGGCGCTCCGGGCGCTTCTTCCGTAGCCTGGGCCAAACCGTGCGAGGAGAGCATCTGGCACACTTGCTCGAAGGCCTTGGGTGGGATCGACAGGTAGAACGCATGGTTGCCCTGGGTCCCGCGTTGTTCGTCGAGTTCCTTCAAGGTGACGCGAAGCTGCTCGAAGGCGGCGTCGTCGTCGAACGCGCCCTGGACGAACCGGATGCCGGCCGCAAGGTGCGTCCAGATGTCCTCGCGGAACGGGGTGCGGGCGTGCCGCTGCACCGATTCCTTCACCTGGGCGGCGAATTCGTCGTCGTCCCACGGTCGGCGGGCGAAGCCGACCAGCGCGAAGCTGGGTGGCAGCAACCCGCGGTTGGCCAGGTCGTAGACGGCCGGCATCAGCTTCTTGCGGGCCAGGTCTCCTGTGACGCCGAACAGCACCAGGGAGCAAGGACCAGCAATCCGGTCAAGCCTGCGGTCGCGGGGGTCACGCAGCGGGTTGGCCGGACGCCGTAGGTGTGCGGGAAGGGCCATTACTGCTTTCCGGTCAGTCGGGAGACTGCATCGACCACCTGGCGCACACCGGCTGCACGGTCGGCCAAATGCAGGCGCAGAACGGGACGGCCGGCCTCGCGCAGGACGTTCGCGTCGCCGCTTGCCTGCGCATCGATGAGTTCGCCGAAGCTGAACTCGCGCCCTGGAACGGGGATGTCCGTCGCGGCTTCGCCCGTCAACTGCAGGTAAACGCCGATGCCCGGCCCGCCCTTGTGGAACTGGCCCGTGGAGTGCAGGAACCGGGGACCCCAGCCGAACGTCACCGGGCGTCCCGTGGCCTCGGCCAGCAGCGGCCTGATCGATTCAAGTTCGGCTTGGCCGAAGCGGTCCAGATAGGCCTGGACGCTCAAGTAGCCGTCCGGTCCGAGCTTGCCCAGCAGGTCCTGAAGCGCATCGTCCAGCGACGCTCCCACGGCCAGTCCGCTGCCGCGTACTTGGACGGCACCGTCGGTGAAATCGGGCAGCGCCGGCTGGGGGCGTTCGTCCAACAGCCCGCGGGCCGCAACCTTGGCCGCTTCGACGTCGGGCTGGTCGAAGGGGTTGATGCCCATCAGCCGACCGGCTACTGCCGTGGCGTACTCCCACAGCAGCAACTGGCTGCCCAGGCTTCCGCCCACGGCCACCTCGTCGGCGCCAAGCGTCACCTCGTGATCGGGGGAGACCAGCCGCACCACCAGTACGTCGGCGGCCCCGGAGACCGTTTCGGGATCGCCGGCGTTGACCACCACGGGCAGTAAACCGGTGCCCAGCTTGCCGGTGGACTCGGCAATCAACTGTTCGGCCCAGTCGGCAAAGCCGACAATGCCGGAGCCTTCGTCGGCGATGGCTACCTTGTTGCGGAGCGGCTCGGTGCCGGCCAGCGCGGCACCCAGCGCCAGAGCCATATTGTCGGCGGAATCCTCGGAGAGAACTTCGGCGGCCTCTTCGGCGTCATCAAGCAGGCCTTCGATGTCCACGCCGGCCAGTCCGGACGGGACCAAGCCGAAAGCGGTCAACGCAGAGTATCGTCCGCCAACATTGGGGTCGGCGTTGAAGACCGCGCGGTAGCCGGCTTCCCGGGATGCCTGGTCCAGCGGAGAACCGGGATCCGTGACCACGATGATCCGCGAAGCGGCGTTGAGGCCGGCATCGGCGAAGGCCTGCTCGAAGGCACGGCGCTGCGAATCGGTTTCCACGGTGGAACCGGACTTGGACGCCACGATGAGGGCGGTGTCGGCAAGCCGTTCGGCCAGTGCAGCCCCGACCTGCTGCGGGTCCGTGCTGTCGAGCACGGTCAGCTCCACGCCGGCGGTGTTGGCGATGACCTCCGGTGCCAGCGAGGAGCCGCCCATCCCGGCCAGGACAAAACGGGTGATGCCTTCTGCCGCAAGCTCCTTGCGCAACGTCAGGATCTCCGGCACGAGCGGACGGGAGAGCGCGGCGGCGTTCACCCAGCCGAGGCGGATGGCCGCCTCGGCTTCAGCCTCGCGGCCCCACAACGTGTTGTCCTCGGCCGCAAGGCGGGACGCGACGCGGTCATCGACCAAAGCGTCGATGTGCCGGCGGACGGCGGCCAGTGCAGCTCCCGATGCTTCGAAAGCCAGCGAGCTCATGATTTACGGGCCCCGGGCGCCGAATCGAGCGCCTTCTGCACGGTCTCCCGCAGCTGCTCCCAGCTGGCCACGAACTTGTCCAGGCCTTCGGTCTCGAGCAGTTCGACCACTTCGTTGTAGGAAATTCCGACGTCGGCGATGTCGTCGAGCACCTTGTTGGCTTCCTTGTAGGTGCCGGTGACCCGGTCGCCTTCGATCTTGCCGTGGTCGGCGACGGCTTCCAGCGTGGGCTCCGGCATGGTGTTCACCACATTCGCGGCGACCAGTTCGGTGACGTACAAGGTGTCCGGGTAGTCCGGGTTCTTCACACCGGTGGAGGCCCACAGCGGCCGCTGCGGGCGCGCGCCTGCTGCGGCGAGTACCTGCCAGCGTTCGCTCGCGAACTGCTCCTCGTAGATCTGGTAGGCCAGCCGTGCATTGGCGACGCCGGCCTTGCCCTTCAACGCGGCGGCCTCCTCCGATCCGATAGCGTCCAGGCGCTTGTCGATCTCGGTATCGACCCGGGAAACGAAGAACGAGGCCACCGAGTGGATGGTTGACAGGTCCTTGCCGTTTTCCTTCGCCTGCTCCAGCCCCAGCATGAAGGCGTTGATGACTTCGCGGTAGCGCTGCAGCGAGAAGATCAGGGTCACGTTGACGCTGATGCCCGCCCCGAGGGTCTCGGTGATGGCCTCAAGGCCTTCGGACGTGGCCGGAATCTTGATGAAGGCATTGGTTCGACCCACAACCTTCTGCAGATGCTTCGCCTCCGTGACCGTACCGCGGGCGTCGCGGGCCAGCCGGGGGTCCACCTCAATCGACACGCGGCCATCTACGCCGTCGGTGTCTGCGGCGAGCGGCGAGAACAGGTCGCAGGCCTCGGCCACGTCGGAGGTCGTGATGGCGAAAACTGCCGAATCCACGTCTGCGCCGTCGGCTGCCAACTGGTGGACCTGCGCCTCGTAGCTGCGCCCGTCCTGCAGGGCCGCCGCGAAGATGGAGGGGTTGGTCGTCACGCCCACCACGTTCATTTCGTCGATCAGGGACTTCAAAGCCCCCGAGGTGATCCGCTGGCGCGAAAGATCGTCGAGCCAGATGGAGACGCCGGCATCGGACAGTGCCTGGGTGTTGGGGTTGGACATTGCGTCCTCCTTAGGAATTGGTGGTCTGGGCGAGCGAGTCGCGGGCCGCCTCGACGACGGCCTCGGCCGTGAGCCCGAATTCGCGGAACAGGGTTTTGTAGTCGGCGGAGGCACCGTAGTGTTCCAGGGACACGCTGCGGCCGGCGTCGCCGACCACACCGTCCCAGCACTGCGCAATGCCTGCCTCGACGGACACGCGGGCCTTGATGCCGGCCGGAAGCACCGACTCGCGGTAGGCGGAGTCCTGCCGCTGGAACCATTCAAGGCAGGGCACGGACACCACGCGGGTGGCAATGCCGTCCGCCTGCAGGGTTTCGCGGGCCTGGACGGCCAGCTGCACCTCGGAACCGGTAGCCAGCAGGATCACCTGGGGAGTGGTGTCCGAGCCATCGGCCTGCGCCTCGGCCAGCACATAGGCTCCCTTCGCCACGTTGTCGGCCGAGGCGAAGCCGTCCCCGCCGCGCTCGTAAACCGGCAGGTTCTGCCGGGTGAGCACAAGGCCGGCCGGGTTGCTGTGGTTTTCCAGCATCGCCTTCCAGGCCTGGGCCACTTCGTTCGCATCGGCAGGGCGGACGACGTCGAGTCCCGGAATGGCGCGCAGGCTTGCCAACTGCTCCACCGGCTGGTGGGTAGGCCCGTCTTCGCCCAGGCCGATGGAATCGTGGGTCCATACGTAGATGGAGGGAACGCCCATCAGGGCGCCCAGCCGGATTGCCGGCCGCTGGTAGTCACTGAAGATCAGGAACGTGCCGGAGAACGCGCGGGTGTTGGAGCTGAGCACAATGCCGTTCACGATGGACGCGGCTGCGTGTTCGCGGATGCCGAAGTGAAGCACCCGGCCGTAAGGCCCGCCGGACCACATATCGGTCTGCCGGGACTCCGGAATGAAAGAAGGCGAGCCCTCAATGGTCGTGTTGTTGGACTCGGCCAGGTCGGCGGAACCGCCCCACAGTTCAGGCAGCACCGGGCCGATGGCGTTGAGCACCTTGCCGGAGGCAGCGCGCGTGGAGATGTCCTTGCCTGCAGGGAACTCGGGCAGCTTTGCCTCCCAGCCTTCCGGCAGCTCGGAGGCCTGCACACGGTCCAGCAGCGCGGCGTTCTCCGGGTTGGCCTCGCGCCAGGCCTGATAGGCGGCATCCCACTCCGCGCGGGCCTGCTTGCCCCGGGCGGCTACCTGCCGGGCATGGTCGAGGACTTCCTGCTCGACGGCGAAGTGCTGCTCCGGGTCAAAGCCCAGCACCTCCTTAACCGCAGCGAGTTCTTCGGCACCCAGGGCGGACCCGTGGATCTTACCGGTGTTCTGCTTCTTGGGAGCGGGCCACCCGATGACGGTGCGCAGCGAAATGATCGAGGGCCGGGAAGTCTCAGCCTGCGCGGCCTTCAAGGCGTCGAACAGCGCCGGGACGTCTTCGACGTACTCGCCGGTCTCGGTCCAGTCCACCCGCTGCGTGTGCCAGCCGTAGGCCTCGTAACGCTTGAGCACGTCCTCGGTGAAGGCGATGTCGGTGTCGTCTTCGATGGAAATCTTGTTGTCGTCATAGAGCACCACCAGATTGCCCAGCTCCTGGTGCCCTGCCAGCGAAGAGGCCTCCGAGGTGACGCCCTCCTGGAGATCGCCGTCGGACGCGATCACCCAGACGGTGTGGTCGAACGGGCTTTCGCCGGCGGCAGCATCGGCGTCGTACAGTCCGCGGGTGCGGCGCTGTGCGTAGGCGAAGCCGACGGCGGAGGCCAGCCCCTGGCCCAGCGGGCCGGTGGTGATTTCAACACCTGGGGTGTGCTTGTACTCCGGGTGGCCGGGGGTGAGCGACCCCCAGGTCCGCAGCGCCTTCAGGTCGTCCAACTCCAGGCCGTAGCCGGAGAGGAACAGCTGGATGTACAGGGTGAGCGACGTGTGTCCGGGGGAGAGGACAAACCGGTCGCGGCCCACCCAGTGCGGATCGGAAGGATCATGGCGCATCAACTGCTGGAAGATCAGGTAGGCCGCCGGAGCCAGGCTCATGGCGGTGCCGGGGTGGCCGTTGCCGACCTTCTCCACGGCATCGGCGGCAAGCACGCGAACCGTATCCACCGCGCGCTGGTCCAGGGATGTCCAGGACAATTGCTGATCTTCCTTATGTGGCACCGGTTGGGGCCCTTTCTGATCGACGTCAAGGTGGCAGTCGACGGTCCGAAGAGTTGCCCGCAGCCGCGGACTCGAACGGACCATTCGCCGTTGATACTGCCTTGAGCTTTGTTGCGCCCCATCACGTGGATTGGCGCCCGATTCCCACTCTATCCGTTGAGCCTGCAATGCGCAGGACGTGCGGCAGTGCCCGCAGTCACAGGCTGTCATCCGTTGGCCTCGGGGACAGCGCCGTCGGGCCGGACTGTTTGCAACCAGGGATGGCCCGTCCTTTCGGAAGGCGTGTCCGAACCGGTTTCTACGAGGGATAGAAGGAGTATGATGGAGGTGCACCTTGGCCCGCCCTCTGCGGCCGGGCATTTTCGTGTGTCAGACGAACTCCAGCAGAACTGAGTGGTTTTTCCTTGAATATGCAGACCGTTCCGGATCAGGCGTTGGCCGTTCCGGCCAAGCCCGGCTTCTCGCGCAAGGCCAAGGCCTACATCGCGCTTACGAAGCCCCGCGTGATGGAACTTCTGCTGGTCACCACGCTGCCCACCATGATCTTCGCCCAGGGCGGCTTTCCCGACCTGTGGCTCATGGCCGCCACGATGGTCGGCGGCGCCTTGGCTGCCGGAGCTGCCGGCTCCTTCAACTGCTACATCGACCGGGACATGGACAAGCTCATGCACCGGACCGAGAACCGCCCGCTGGTCACCGGGGAACTGACTCCTCGTGAGGCTTTGGTGTTCTCCTGGGTGCTGGCCTTCGCTGCCGTCGCGCTGCTCTGGTTCGGGGCAAATCCGCTGGCGGGCCTGCTGGGCGTCGGTGCCATCTTCTTCTACGTGGTGATCTACACGCTGATCCTCAAGCGCCGGACGGCGCAGAACATCGTGTGGGGCGGCGCCGCCGGTTGCTTCCCCGTGCTCATCGCCTGGGCAGCGGTCACCAACACGTTGGCGTGGCCGGCAGTGATCCTGTTCATGGTGATCTTCCTGTGGACACCGCCGCACTACTGGCCGCTGTCGATGAAGTACAGCGACGACTACAACGCTGCCAACGTTCCGATGCTGGGCGCCATCGCCAGCGCCCGCCAGGTCTCCGTGCAGGTGGTCCTTTACGCGTGGGCCACCTTGGTCTGCTCCTTGCTGCTCGCTCCCGTCGGCGGTGCCGGCTGGGTCTACACGATCGTGGCCCTGCTCAGCGGCGCTTGGTTCGTCTACGAATCGCACCGGCTCTATGCCCTGGCCAAGCGCGGCACCGAAAGCACCGCCGCCACGAACAAGAGCGCCATGCGGGTCTTCCACGGCTCGATCAGCTACCTGACGCTGCTGTTCCTGGCCCTGGCGGTGGATCCCTTCATCGGCGGCCCGGTCTTCGGCTAAGCAGGGACGCTTCAGCAGAGCCGCTATTGCCCGGTAAGCCGAGCATCGTAGTCCGGCGGCGCGGTGAGGTGAGCCGCTGGCAGCGCCCTCGTGCATGTTTCTTATGTAGGTCCGCCGCGGCCCTGTCTTGCCGGTCCGCGCTTCATCAAACGGGTTGTGCCGCGCGGACTGCCCTAAGATTGCGGCATGAATCCCTTCCGCGGCCTGATCGCCTATCCGGTGACCCCCTTCCATGACGACGGCGGGATCAACTTTTCCGAACTGGGACGCCACATCAGCGCCCTGGCAGAGGCGCCGGTCGACGCGATCACGGTGCTCGGCAGTTCGGGCAACTTCGCCTACCTGGACCGGGCGGAACGGAGGGACGTGCTGGCAGCAGCCATCGAGGCAGCCAAAACCGTGCGCCCCGGACTTCCTGTGTGCGCCGGCGTGAGTGCCGTCGGCACCCGGGAACTTCTCCAAAACATCGATGACGCCAACGCTGCCGGTGCCGACGGATTGTTGGTTTCCACCGTGTCCTACTATCCGCTCACCGATGAGGAAGTGGCGGCCCAGTGTCTTGCCGCTGCAGGTCAGTCGGGTCTGCCCGTCTGCCTGTACAGCAACCCGCGCACCACCCAGTTCAGCTTTAGCCTTGAGCTCGTGGCCGAACTGGCCGCTGAACCCACCATCGTTGCCGTGAAGGAATCGGCTCCCGATGCTGAAGCATTCCGTACGCGGTATGAACAGCTGCGCCTCCTGCTGCCAGCCGAGGCAGACGAATTCAGCCACGGAATGAGCGGCGATGCCTTGATTGCCGACGCCGGGTTTGCAGCCGATGCCTGGCACGGTGGCCCTATTGCCGTGCTGCCGGCGCACTATCGTGCCATGCGCGACGCGCTGCTGTCCGGGGATGAGGAAACGACCGGGGCCGCGCGCGCCGCCTTGGCGCCGCTGATGGCCTACTTCGGCTCGCTCCGGCCGCTTAGTAATCTCTACGCACTGGCCAGGGCAGCCGGGATAGACGCCGGTGATCCGCGCCTGCCGCTGCACCCGCTGCCCGGGAGCAACCGACGCGACATGGCACGGCTGATTGAAGGGGTTGAGACGTTCCGCCCGGCTGACCGCGCATCAGCGCAGTAGCGCAGTAGCGGCAGTTCGGTAAGGAGTGTCGCTTCGCTGTCCGGAGGGTGTCCTGCCTGGCTAGAGGGGGAACTTGCCGGTGGAACGATCCCAAACATTTGTTGCCGCCACCGTGAGCAGCGCGGAACCGAGCATGTGCAGCAGCACCAGGCCGACGGGCAGTCCGGTGAAATGCTGCAGGTATCCAATGCCGGCCTGCAGGACGATCACGGCGGCCAGGCACCACAGGCCGGTGCGGAGTTTCCGGGAGGTGGCGTGGCGGTACGCCAGCACCAGGGCCAGCACGGTAGCCGCGACCAGCAGGTAGACCGGGACCACGTGGATGCGCGTGACCAGGTCTGCGCTGAAGTTGTGGCGAGGTGCACTGGCATCGCCGGCGTGCGGGCCGGTGCCTGTCACAATCGTGCCCAGCACGATGGAAGCAGCGGAGGCCGCTGCGATGGTCCAGCCAAGGGTTCTCTGGATTGGCGGGACCGGAGCGACGGCTACTGCGTTCTCACCGCGCAAGTACATTCCGGTGCGGTTTACCAGCAGGGTGGCAACCGCGACCAGTGAAGCCGAGGCCAGGAAATGCAGGCTCACGACCCAGGGATTCAGGCCGGTCCAGACAGTGATGCCGCCAATGATGGCCTGCACCGGGATCACGCACAGCAGGGCCACCGCCAGCCCGAACAGCGTGCGGTGCGAACGGCGCATCCGCCACAGCGACACGAGCATGGCAACCGCGATGACGACGAGGATGAACGTCAGCGTGCGGTTGCCGAATTCAATCAGCCCATGGATGCCCATCTCCGGTGTTGGCGTCATGGAACCGGGCACGCAGTTGGGCCACTCGGAGCAGCCCAAGCCGGACTTGGTCAGCCGCACGGCGCCGCCGGTGATGATGATGCCTATCTGCGAGATCAACGAGGCGATCGCCAGGCCGTGGACGGTGCGGGTGACCGAAGCGGGCAGCCGATCCTGGAGGCCGGGGGACTTCGGGGTGGCGGTGGTCATTGACTTAGCTCCATTTGAACCAGCGGATGGCGGCAAGGCTGGCCACGACGGTCCAGACGAGCAGCACGATTGATGCGGTGAGATTGAACTGCGCGTCGATCAGTGCGCTGCGCAGTGCGCTGCCCAGGGCAGTCGACGGTAGCACGTGGGCGGCAGGCTCGAAAACGTCAGGCCAGCTGGCCACCGGAAAGAGGATACCGCCGGCGGCGGCCAACAGCACCCAGAGCAGGTTGGTGATTGCCAGCGTGGCTTCCGGCCTGACGGTCCCGGCGATCAGGAGGCCAAGCGAGGTGAAAGCAGCGGCCCCGAGCACCAGTTGCGCGGCGGCAGGCAGGAGCCCACCGAGTGCGGGCTGCCATCCGAGGAACACGAGCGCAGTCCCGCCCACCACTATGACTTGGATGACCATGATGGCCAGCACGGCGAGGATCTTTCCCAGGATCAGACCGCTCTGTCCCAGCGGGGTGGTGGACAGGAACCGCAGCACGCCATAGCGGCGGTCAAAACCGGTGGCAATTCCTTGGCCGGTCAAGGCGGTGGACACCGTGCACAAAGCCAAAACGCCCGGGGCTGCCATGGCAATCCGGTGATCCGTGAAGGTGTCGAGCAGCGGTGTGACGGTCAGGCCGATGAGCGCCAGCAGCGGCAGGATGATCGCGATCAGCAACTGTTCACCGTTGCGCAGCATGCCCAGGGTTTCATAGCGGCCTTGCAGGGCGATCCGGCGGATTAGGGCGGCAGGAGCGCTCATCGCAGATCCTTCCCGGAGATATCGAGGAAGACATCCTCCAGCGAACGCGGTGCCATGTGGATGGACGCCGGCATGACATTGTGGGCGGCCCACTCCGCCGCCAGCGCGGCCAGCACCGCGGGGGTCAAATGACCGGCCACCATGTAGCGGCCGGGAACGTTTTCAACCGCGGTGAACGGCTGGGGCAGGGTGAAGGACAGGCCCGGGGGAGCGTCAAAGGTGATCAGGCGTTCGACGCCGGCACTCTCATCCGTGGCGGCGGTCAGCTCGGCGACGGTGCCGTGCACTACCGTCTTGCCGGCGTCGATGATGAAAACATAGTCGGCCAGCCGCTGGGCATCGTCCATGAGATGCGTGGTGAGGATGATGCCCAGGCCCTCGGCACGCAGTTCCTGAATCAGGTCGAACACCACCGCCCGGGACTGCGGGTCCAGTCCGGCGCTTGGCTCGTCCAGGAACAGGACCTCGGGATCGCCAACCAGGGCCGCCGCCAGGGCCACGCGTTGTTTCTGGCCGCCGGAGAGCCTGCGGATGGGGGTGTTGGAAAAACCGATGATGCCCAACCGCTCCGCCAGCTCGTCCACACTGCGCGGTTTCCTGTACATTCCTGCAACGTGCTGGAGAAGGGCCAGTGGCCGGATCGCCTGAGGAAGGCCGCCTTCCTGGAGCATGACGCCCACCCTGCTCCGCAGCTCGGCCCCGGCTTGGTAGGGATTCTGCCCGAGGAGCCGTACGGTTCCGCCGGTGGGAGGCATCAGGCCCTGGGCGCACGCTAGAGTGGTGGTTTTCCCTGCACCGTTCGGTCCGAGCAGTGCGGTGACCTGCCCCGGGTAGGCTCGCAGGTGGACTCCGTCGATGACGCGGACCATCTTGTTGTCCAGGGCCTCGACCGGCCCCAAATCTTTCACGAGTCCCTGGATGTCGAGGCAGGGTTCGGAGGTAGGCACCCGAACATTCTACGGGACGTAGAGCGGGCCAGGCTAAGGCCAGCCTTACTGGTCGGGCGGAATAGAATACGTCATGATTGTGTTGTGTATTCCATGACCAGTAGTGCTTCTTTGCGTGCCCAGGCACCGGAGTCCGAAGAGCGGACCCGGGACCGGGTGCTGAACGCCGTTTTGGAACATGGACCCGTCAGCGCTGCCGGGCTCGGCGAGATTCTTGGTTTTACTCCGGCGGCTGTCCGGCGCCATTTGGACGCCCTGTCCCGCAAGGGCTTGATCGAGGTCAAGCTCACGGCGAATTCCGCCACCGGAGCCGGCCGGCCGGCCCGGAAGTACGTGCTGAGCCGGCAGGGCCAGACGCGGCTGGGCAACGACTATCTGGATATTGCCCGGACCGCTTTGGCGGCCTTGGGCGAGGCGGCGGGACGGGAGGCGGTCGCTGAGTTCGCGCGAAACCGCTACCGGGACATGGAAGAGCGCTACCGTCCGGTGGTCGAGGCAGCCGGACCCGGCATCGAGGAGCGGGCCAAGGCGCTGGCAGAAGCGCTCAGTGCCGACGGCTTCGTTGGCTCCACCAACGTCGTGGGATCCAAGGCGCCGCACAGCACCATGCTGGCCGTCCAGCTGTGCCAGGGGCACTGCCCGGTGCAGCAGCTGGCAGCGGATTTCCCGGTTTTCTGCGACAGCGAAACTGAAGTATTTTCCCGGCTGCTCGGGGTGGACGTCAGGCGACTGTCCACGCTGGCCAGCGGAGGACATGTTTGTACGACCCACATCCCTGTGGGTCGAACAAGGTCTGCGGTTCAACCCGTTGAACCGGCGACAGGCACGAGACGAGTATCCATCAATCTGCAAGAGAGGCCGTGATGACGGACCAAGTGGATCAGAGCATGAGGAACGCGGTCGGGACGACCGATGTGGCCGACACCACCATTTCCGAAATCCTGGAAAAGAACCCCGAGCTGCATGGCATCGGGACCTATGAATACGGCTGGGCCGACGCCGACACCGCCGGCGCCAACGCCCGCCGCGGGCTGAATGAAGAAGTGGTCCGCGACATCTCCGCCAAGAAGGGCGAGCCGCAGTGGATGCTGGATCTGCGTTTGAAGGGCCTGAAGTACTTCGACCGCAAGCCCATGCCGACGTGGGGCGCCGACCTTTCCGGCATCGACTTCGACAACATCAAGTACTTCGTGCGCTCCACGGAGAAGCAGGCCAAGACGTGGGAGGACCTGCCCGAGGATATCCGGGTCACCTACGAAAAGCTGGGCATCCCTGAGGCCGAGCGCGAACGCCTGGTTTCCGGTGTTGCTGCCCAGTATGAGTCCGAGGTGGTCTACCACCAGCTCCGCGAAGACCTCGAAGCCCAGGGCGTGATCTTCCTGGACACCGATACGGGCCTGAAGGAACACCCGGAAATCTTTCAGGAGTACTTCGGCTCGGTCATCCCGGTGGGTGACAACAAGTTCGCGTCGTTGAACACTGCTGTCTGGTCCGGCGGCTCCTTCGTCTACGTGCCCAAGGGCGTCCACGTGGAGATTCCGCTGCAGGCCTACTTCCGGATCAACACCGAGAACATGGGCCAGTTCGAGCGGACGCTGATCATCGCCGATGAAGACTCCTACGTGCATTACATCGAGGGTTGCACGGCGCCGATCTACACGTCGGACTCGCTGCACTCCGCCGTCGTCGAAATCATTGTGAAGAAGGGCGCCCGCGTCCGCTACACGACCATTCAGAACTGGTCCAACAACGTGTACAACCTGGTGACCAAGCGCGCCATTGCGCACGAAGGCGCCACCATGGAGTGGATCGACGGCAACATCGGTTCCAAGGTGACCATGAAGTACCCTGCGGTCTACCTGACCGGTGAGCATGCCAAGGGCGAGACCCTGTCCATCGCCTTCGCCGGCCAGGGCCAGCACCAGGACACCGGCTCCAAGATGGTCCACATCGCGCCGAACACCTCCAGTGCGATCGTGGCCAAGTCGGTGGCCCGTGGCGGCGGCCGCTCGGCGTACCGCGGCCTGGTCCAGGTCCGCGAGGGCGCGAAGAACACGAAGAACAGCGTGGTGTGCGACGCCCTGCTGGTGGACACCATTTCGCGGTCGGACACGTACCCGTACATCGACGTCCGCGAAGATGACGTCACCATGGGCCATGAGGCAACCGTGTCCCGCGTCAGTGAAGAGCAGCTGTTCTACCTGATGTCCCGCGGCCTGCCCGAGGACGAGGCCATGGCCATGATCGTCCGAGGCTTCATCGAGCCCATCGCCCGCGAGCTGCCGATGGAATACGCACTTGAGCTGAACCGCTTGATCGAACTGCAGATGGAAGGATCCGTAGGTTAATGACTGAGATCACTGAGAAGGCACGTATCGGTGCTCCGGCCATCGACGGGTTCACAGAAGAGGGAGAAAACCTTTCTCCGGCCGCCGCAGCGGCAGGTCCGCTGGCCGGTGCCAGCGCCAAAAGCCACAGCCACGGCGGCGGTGTCGGTGTTCCGGACAGCTCCCGTGCCGGCCGGCTGACCTCCTACAAGGCCGAGGACTTCGGGCCGCTCACCGGACGCGAGGAAGACTGGCGGTTTACCCCGCTTAAGCGCCTGCGCGGCCTGCAGAGCGATGCCCTGACAGGCACCGGCCCGGCCGTCACCGTTACCGGCCCCGAGGGCGCTGGCCTTCCGGCCGGCGTCATGGTGGAAACTGTTGGCCGGGACGATGCGCGCATCGGCACTGTCGGCATCCCCGAGGACCGTGTCTCCGCTGCGGCCTGGGAGGCTTTCAGCGAAGCCACCGTGGTGACCATCCCCGCGGAAGCGCAACTGGATTCCGGTGTGGCGGTGGTCGTGGAAGGCAACAGCACCGAGCTGTCCGCCCAACACCTGATTATCGTGGCCGAAAAGTTCTCCAAGGCCGTCGTCGTGCTGGACCACAAGGGCAGCGCAACGGTCTCGCAGAACGTTGAAATTGACGTCCAGGACGGGGCCGATCTGACCGTCGTCTCCGTGCAGGAATGGGCCGACGACGCCGTTCACGCCTCGTCGCAGCAGGCGAGGGTGGGTCGCGATGCGAAGTTCAAGCACGTGACCGTCAGCCTCGGCGGCGACCTGGTCCGCATCACGCCGTCCACCCGCTTCACCGCCACGGGCGGCGACGTGGAAATGTTCGGCCTCTACTTCGCCGACGCGGGCCAGCACCTTGAGCACCGGTTGTTCGTGGACCATGCGGTGGCCAACTGCAAGTCCCGGGTGCTCTACAAGGGCGCGCTGCAAGGCAAGAACGCGCACACCGTATGGGTGGGCGACGTCCTGATCCGCAAGGAAGCCGAAGGCACCGACAGCTACGAGGCCAACCGCAACCTGGTGCTGACCGACGGCGCGCGCGCCGACTCGGTGCCGAACCTCGAGATCGAGACCGGTCTGATCGAAGGTGCCGGCCACGCCAGCACCACCGGCCGTTTCGACGACGAGCACCTGTTCTACCTGATGGCACGCGGCATCCCCGAAGACGTCGCCCGCCGCCTGGTGGTCCGCGGCTTCCTCAACGAGATCATCCAGCAGATCCGGGTTCCCGCGCTGGAAGAGCGCCTCAACGCAGCGGTGGAACGCGAACTCGAGGCGGGCAACCTCTGATGAACGGGGCTCCGTGCGGCGAACTGGTGTGCATGGCCTCCGACGTACAGGTCAACCAGGCAGTGCGCATCCTGATCGACGACTACCCGGTAGCCATCGTCAGGGACTCCGACGGCGCACTCCACGCCATCGGAGACACCTGTTCGCACGCGGACGTCTCCCTCTCCGAAGGCGACGTCGAAGGCTGCACCATCGAATGCTGGGGCCATGGTTCCCAGTTCGATTTGCGCACCGGCGAGCCGCTGAGCCTGCCGGCGTTCGAACCGGTCCCGGTCTTCGCGCTGACGCTCGACGGCGACAACGTCTATGTGGACGTGACGAACGTCCTCAACGGGGCGCCCGCTCCGGACCTCAACTAAAAACTTCAACCACGTGAACGGCGCCCGCCCCCACCGGGCGCAAAGGAGAAAGCAGACAGATGTCTACTCTTGAAATCAAGGACCTGCACGTCAGCATCGACACCGAGCAGGGCAGCAAGCCGATCCTCAAGGGCGTGTCCCTGACGATCAACACGGGCGAGATCCACGCCATTATGGGCCCGAACGGCTCCGGCAAGTCCACTTTGGCTTCCACCATCGCCGGACACCCGCGCTATAACGTCGACTCCGGCTCCATCACCCTGGACGGCGAAGATGTGCTGGCCATGAGCGTGGACGAGCGGGCACGCGCAGGGCTGTTCCTGGCCATGCAGTACCCGGTCGAGGTGCCCGGCGTGACCATGACCAACTTCCTGCGCACCGCCAAAACCGCGCTCGACGGCGAGGCGCCGAGCCTGCGCCACTGGACCAAGGACGTCAAGTCAGCGATGAGCCAGCTGCGCATCGACGCCGACTTCGCCCAGCGCAACGTGAACGAGGGCTTCTCCGGCGGCGAAAAGAAGCGCGTGGAAATCCTCCAGCTTGAGCTGTTCAAGCCCAAGTTCGCCATCATGGACGAGACCGACTCCGGCCTGGACGTGGATGCGCTGAAGGTGGTCTCCGAAGGCCACAACCGCGTGCACGGCGAGGGTGGCATGGGTACGCTGCTGATCACCCACTACACGCGTATCCTGCGCTACATCAAGCCGAACTTCGTGCACGTCTTCGTTGATGGCCACATCGCCGAAGAGGGCGGCCCGGAACTGGCTGACCGGCTCGAAGCAGAGGGTTACGACCGTTACCTGACGACAGCAGCAAAGGCCTGATCATGACTGAAGTCAATGCCCCGCAGACGTCCCTGGAGGATGTCGAGGAAGCGCTCAAGGACGTCATTGATCCTGAGCTGGGCGTCAACATCGTGGACCTCGGCCTGCTGTACGGGCTGAAGTACGCCGACGACGGAGCCCTGCTCATCGACATGACGCTGACCACCGCAGCCTGCCCGCTCACCGATGTCCTCGAGGAGCAAACCGGCAAGGCGCTGGACGGCGTGGTCGACGAATGGCGGCTCAACTGGGTGTGGATGCCGCCGTGGGGTCCGGAACGAATCACGGACGACGGCCGCGACCAGATGCGCGCCCTGGGCTTCAACATCTGAGCCCTGCCCC
>NZ_JBNHHB010000100.1:0-18757 GCF_059091905.1 Arthrobacter sp. Dra40 | reverse complement strand
TGGGCTTCGGTCTGGCGGGCGCCCGATAACCCTGGCTTTAGTGCGCCTGCCGAGTGACCCGGCCGCCGAGGCCACGGGATTCGTCGCCGCGTTCCTTGAGCGTGGCGCGCAGTTCCTTGGGCAGTGAAAAGAGAATGTCTTCTTCGGCCGTGACAACTTCTTCCACGTCTGCGTAGCCGTAGTCGGCCAGCAGGCTGAGGACCTCGCGCACCAGAACTTCCGGGACGGAGGCCCCGGAGGTTACACCGACAGAGCCCACGCCCTCGAACCAGGACTCGTCCACCTGATTGGCAAAGTCGACGCGGTACGCCGCCTTGGCGCCGTACTCGAGGGCGACCTCTACCAGCCGAACGGAGTTGGATGAGTTCTCGGAACCAACCACAATCACCAGGTCAGCTTGCGGTGCGATCTTCTTGATCGCCGCCTGGCGGTTGGAGGTGGCGTAACAAATGTCGTCGCTCGGCGGATCCTGCAGCGCCGGAAAACGTTCGCGCAGGATGGACACGATTTCCATCGTTTCGTCGACCGAAAGCGTGGTCTGGGAGAGCCAGATCAAATTGTCGGGATCACGCACTTGCACCGTCCGCGCCTCGTCCGGGTTGTTGACGATTGTGGTGTGGTCCGGCGCTTCTCCGTAGGTTCCTTCAACTTCTTCGTGTCCCTCGTGACCGATCAGGAGAATCTCGTTGCCGTCGCGGGCGAACCGCACGGCTTCGCGGTGCACCTTGGTCACCAGGGGGCAGGTGGCGTCAATGGTCCGCAACTGCCGGTCGGCAGCAGACTGTACGACGGCAGGACTGACTCCATGCGCCGAGAAAACGACGAGCGCGCCCTCCGGGACCTCGTCCGTTTCCTCGACGAAGATTGCGCCCTTTTCCTCCAGCGTGGACACCACATGCACATTGTGGACGATCTGCTTGCGCACATAGACCGGCGGCCCATAGTGCTCCAGCGCCTTTTCGACGGCGATCACGGCTCGGTCGACACCGGCACAGTATCCACGGGGAGCCGCCAGCAGCACCTTCTTGTCACCGTCCACGTGTGCGGCTGCCGCAACTTCTTCGGGCGTGCGGCGCTTGCGGGGAACGGTAGGCATGGATAGGGAAACAGCAGTACTGGCCATGTCTCTATGCTAGCCCGTGGGCCTCCTCCGCCGGTCCGCCCCGTGCAGGGCCCGAAGCGTGGAACCGATCACGGCGACCGCCAGGCCGACGCCCGCAAAGACGGCAGCCCACGGCCGGAAGTCAGCTAGGGCCAGTTCGGCCAGCCGGCCCAGGAACTCGGAAGCCAGCGCGCTGCTGCCTGCCAGCTCCTTCGCCTGCGGAGGCAATAGTCCCGCCGCCAGCCAGAGGATTGCACCCCATATTCCCGCGCCCGCACCGGCCCAGGCCAGTGCCGTGGTCGAACGCCGCGCGGCCAGCAGCATCAGCACCATTGCCGCTGCCGCAGCCACCGCAGCGACCCACCACCGGGCCGCCAGGTCTTGGAGCAGGGACAAACCGCCGGCTGCCTGCGCAGAGCCCAGAGGGAATAGGACCTCCTCCGGCGCGGGCAGATGAGTGCCCAGTGCTTCCGCTACCCGCGAAACAGCAAGTTGCACTATCGGAGCGATATCCAAGGTGACCGCGGCTTCGCCCGACGTACTCCCGGAAAACGTATGTGTGTGCGAACGGGACAGGGATTCACTCAGTGCCCGCGGAAATCTCTCCAATGTGGTCACCGCTCCGGCGGTGCGCTCCACGATGGGCAGCACCAGCTTCTGCAGACCGGCCGGCAGCTCGTCACTGCCGGCCACTTCTTCCGTTACCGTTGACGCCAGCACGGCGAGGAATTCAGGGTCGTGGCCCAGCGGGGCTGCCAGCGAGACGAAGCCGTCGCGGTCCAGCACGCGCTGGTCAACCCAGGCACCGCACAGTGCAGCACCGGCAAGGAGCACGGCCGTCAGCCCGCTGACAACAGTCAACATTGTGCGCACCGGCGCCTCCGTCCTTCGCTGTCCCCTGATCGTCCGACGGCCACCGCGGGCGCCGCCCCTTCTGCACCAGTACAACAGAGAATCCGATTTGACAGGGATAGCTGGTAAAAATGGAGGGTCTCCGGCAGCCGCCGGACTCACACTGCCGGAAGGGGCATTTCATGGAGGCAAGCCGGGTCGAAGGCACCGGCAACGGTCAGTCGACCCTGCCCCCGACTGCCAACCAGACGACCGCGGAGAACCCTTGGCCGCTGCGGCTGCTGTCGCAAAAGCTCAAAATGCACATCGACAGGGTGCCGCCCACGTGGGTTGAGGGCCAGGTGATCGAGCTCAACCAACGAAACTCGACCACCTATCTGACGCTGCGCGACACCGACGCCGAGGCCTCCTTCAGCCTCGTGGTCTGGGGCAGCGTCATGGCACGCCTTGAGATGCCGCTGGAACCTGGCTCCCGCGTCGTGGCACAGATCAAGCCGGACCTCTACACCAAGACCGGGCGACTGACCATGCAGACGCGCGATATCCGGCCCGTGGGGCTGGGTGACCTGCTGGTGAGGCTGGAGAGGCTGCGCCGGGCGCTGGCAGCCGAGGGCTTGTTCGACCCGTCCCGCAAGCAGCGTCTGCCCCTGCTGCCGCACCGCATCGGCCTCATTACGGGCCGGGATTCAGACGCCATGAAGGACGTCATTCGGAATGCCTCGCGGCGCTGGCCGGCCGTTGAATTCGAGGTCCGGGAGGTGGCCGTCCAGGGCGTGAACGCCGTAGCCCAGGTGATGCGGGCACTCGCTGACCTCGACGCGCGCCAGGATGTGGACGTCATCGTCATCGCCCGCGGCGGCGGCTCGCTGGAGGACCTGCTGCCCTTCAGCAACGAGGACCTTGTCCGGGCGGTAGCCGCGGCGGCCACCCCGGTCGTGAGCGCCATCGGGCACGAGGCTGACCGCCCGCTGCTCGACGACGTGGCAGATCTGCGTGCTTCAACACCGACGGATGCGGCCAAGCGCATCGTCCCGGACGTGAGTGAGGAGCTGCAGCGGATTGGACAGGCCCGCGCCATGCTCGCCCGACGGGTGGAGCAGCTGATCCACCGGGAGACCGAGCGCCTGGCTGCGCTGCGAAGCCGCCCGGTAATGGCAAACCCCACCGGGATGGTGGAGATCCGGGGCGAAGACATCCACCGGCTCCGTTCACGGGCGCGCCAGGCAGTCTCGGCCGCCGTGCACCGCGACACGGATAGGATCGCCCACCTCCGGGCGCAGGTGCGCGCGCTGTCCCCGCAGAACACCCTGGACCGTGGCTATGCGGTGGCCCAGCTGCCGGACGGCCATGTGCTCCGCGACGCTGCGGACGCACCGCCCGGAACACGGCTGCGCGTACGGGTTGCGGTCGGCGAAGTCGCGGCCGAAACTCTTCCCTGACCGCTCCCCCACCCCAAACACCACCTGCAGCACCTGCCCCGAAAGCGAGAACACGAAATGACAGAACAGCCCGCCGCGCCCGCCGACGTCGCGTCCCTGTCCTACGAGCAGGCGCGCGAGGAACTGGTCGCCGTCGTCAGCCAGTTGGAAGCCGGCGGCGCCAGCCTTGAACAATCCCTGGCGCTGTGGGAGCGGGGCGAGGCCTTGGCCGCACGCTGCGAGGCGTGGCTGGAAGGCGCGCGGCAACGCCTCGACGCCGCACGCAATGCCGAGGGTTCCCTGCCTTCGCCGGCCAGCTCAGGCAGCGCCGGAACCCCGGTTTCCCCGGTTTCGCCCGTGTAGGGTCACCGGGGCCCAACCAGCCTGAGGCGGTTGGCCCGGCAGGACCGGGCTAGGAGGCGGCCAGCCTGGCTTTCTCCGCGGCAACGTCGAAGTGGGCCGGCGGCCACCGCGGGTCTATGTCTTCGAGAGCCTCCAGCAGAAGCTCTTGGACGGCTATCCGGGCATACCACTTGCGGTCGGCCGGAACCACGAACCACGGTGAACCGGGTGTGCTGGTCCGCTCCAGCATGACCTGATAGGCCTGCTGGTATTCGTCCCAGAGCCTGCGCTCATCCACATCGCCCGGATCGTACTTCCAATATTTGTCCGGCCGGTCGAGTCGTTCGGAGAGGCGGTCGCCCTGTTCATGTTTGCCCAGATGCAGCATGACTTTGACCAGGCGGATGCCCCGGCCGGCCACCATGGCCTCGAAGTCGTTGATTTGGCCGTAGCGGGCCTCCACGACCTCCGGGGGCGAGAGCCGGTGCACCCGGTGGATGAGTACATCCTCGTAATGCGATCGGTCGAAAACCCCGATCATGCCCGGTCCCGGAAGCTCCCTCTCCACCCGCCAGAGGAAATCGTGTTCCAGCTCTTCAGGCGTCGGTGCCTTGAACGCGTGGTGCGAGATGCCCTGTGGGTCGGCCGCTCCCACCACATGCCGCACTATCCCGCCCTTGCCGGAGGTATCCATGCCCTGCAACACCAGCAGGACGGCGTCCCGTGCCCCGGCGCGGCTCTGCGCGAAGAGCCGTTCCTGCAAGCCGGACAGCCGCCGGTCGGACGCAGCAAGCAGGGCCTTTCCTTCAGCCTTGCCGCCCAAGAACCCGGGAGTGGAACCGGTATCGACGCTGGCCAGCTCAAATCCCTGGCCGACGCGCAGCAACTCCGATGACCTGCGCGAAAACACCGGCAACTCGGTTTCTTTCACCTCGTCCTCCTGTTCGGCATGGCCCGCGCTGCACGCGGTGGGGACAGCCTACCCAGCGGCCGTCGAGGCGGCTACCCGGAATATCCCAGACGGCACAGCGGATGTGCCAGGTCGCGGGGCGGATCTGCCAGGTCGCGGGGCGGAAGTGCCAGGTCGCGGGCGGATGGTCCGGTTACTGCCGGTACCCTGCCAGGAACTCTTCGATCCGTCCCACCGCTTCGGTCAGCACGTCCACATTCGGCAGCGTGACGAGGCGGAAATGGTCCGGCCGGGTCCAGTTGAACGCCCGGCCGTGCGAGATCAAAATCTTCTGCTGCTTGAGCAGGTCCAGCGCAAACTGCTCGTCGTCCTTGATCGCGTAGACCTCCGGGTCCAGCTTCGGGAACAAGTACAGGGCCCCTTTGGCCTGCTGGGTGCTGACGCCGGGAATGGCGTTCAACAACTCATAGGCCTTATTGCGCTGCTCCAGCAGCCTGCCGCCGGGAAGGATGAGGTCGTTGATGCTCTGGTGGCCGCCCAATGCGGTCTGGATCGCATGCTGTGCCGGCACGTTGGCGCACAACCGCATGTTGGTGAGCAGGTTGATGCCTTCAATGTAGTCACCGGCCAAATGCTTCGGTCCGGAGATGGCCATCCAGCCGCTGCGGAAACCACACACGCGGTAAGCCTTGGACAGCCCGCTGAACGTCAGGACCAGCACGTCGTCGGCCAACAGTGCCGTGTTCACATGTTCGGCGTCCTCGTACAGGATCTTCTCGTAGATCTCGTCGGAGAAGACCACCAGGTTGTGCTTGCGCGCCAGTTCCAGCATGCCCTCGAGGATGTGCAGCGGATAAACGGCGCCGGTGGGGTTGTTCGGGTTGATGATCACGATTCCCTTGGTGTTGGGCGTGATCTTCCGTTCGATGTCTTCCAGGTCGGGCAACCAGCCCTCCTCCTCGACGCACAGGTAATGCACCGGATGGCCGCCGGCCAGCGACACCGAGGCGGTCCAGAGTGGATAGTCGGGGGCCGGGATAAGCACTTCGTCGCCGTTGTTCAGCAGCGCCTGCAGGCTCATGGTGATCAGCTCGCTGACACCGTTGCCCAAGTAGACGTCGTCCACGCCGATTTCCTGGATGCCGCGCGTTTGGTAGTACTGCGACACGGCGGTCCTGGCTGAGAAGATGCCGCGCGAATCGCTGTAGCCCTGGGCAGTGGGCAGGTTGCGGATCACGTCCACCAGAATGGCGTCGGGGGCTTCGAATCCGAACGGCGCAGGGTTGCCGATGTTCAGTTTGAGGATGCGCTGGCCCTCGGACTCCATCCGCTGCGCGTGCTCAAGCAGCGGACCGCGGATGTCGTAGAGAACGTTGTGGAGCTTATTGGACTGCTTGAACTCGGCCATTCAAAAATCTTCGCACACCCCACGCGCCGCTCCGGCGACCGGACCGATGCGGGGAGTGTGCGTGGCTTCAGTCGGAGAGGCCCTTTTTCGCCAGCCAGTCGGCGGCCGCATCCGACGGGTTGCGCTTCTCGTCCCCGCTGACCTGCCGGTTAAGGTCGATCAGATCCTCTGTGGTCAGGGCAGCCGAGACCTCGTTGAGCACTTTGGCCGCCTGGCCGTCTACGGAATCGGTACGGATCAGCGGCAGCACTTGCTGGGCAATGAAGTTGTTCTTCGGGTCCTCAAGCACCACCAGGTCGTTGTCTTCGATGGACGGAGTGGTGGTGTAGATGTCGGCCACCTGGATCTTGTCGGTGATCAAGGCGTTCAGCGTGGTCGGCCCGCCGTAGTCATTGATGGGTTCGAAGGACTTCGGCACGCAGTCGTAGTGCGCCTTCAGACCGGGCAGGCCGTACTCCCGCTCCGCGAATTCGGGGTTGGCGCCAATGACGAGTTCACCGCAGACCGGGCCCATGTCCTCGATGGACTTCAATTTGAATTTTTCCGCCGTCGCCTTGGTCACCACCATGGCGTCCTTGCTTTCGGCCGATGCCGGCTCCAGCACCCCGAGCCCCTTGGGCAGGGCCTCCGGAAGGGCCTTCATGACGTCCTGGGCCGCGGCCGCCGTCGCCTTGGGGTCCAAAAACAGCAAGAGGTTCCCGCTGTAGTCCGGGATGATGTCGACAGACCCCTCCTCGACGGCGGCTACATAGACCTCCCGCGAGCCAATGCCCGGTTGGGTGGTGACGTTGTAGCCGGCAGCGGTCAGCGCACCCGCGTAAATTTCGGCAATAATTTGGCTCTCGGTGCCGCCGCTGGCCCCCACCACCAGGGATGCGCCGGTGCTGCCGGAGGGCGCCGGCGTCCCGTCTTTCAGCGGGTCGGAGCCGCCGCCGCAGGCTGCAAGCACCAGTGCCAAAGCGGCCGTGCCGGCGGCGAGCACGCTCCGCCGCGCCACCGGATTGCTGGGGATTCGATTGTCGTGCGCGTTGTTCCGAAGGTGGTTCGTCATGCTCATCTCCTCATAGGCCGGCACTGGCTGCTCCAACTTTACTTGTTCTGTCTTTTGCCCCCGGCCCGGCGCTGCGCACGCCCGGCGAGACGGCCACTTTCTGCACGGCGGCCAACAAGGCGTCCACCACCAACGCCAGCGCAGCGATCAGCAAGGCGCCGGCAAAGAGCCGCACCGAGTCACGGACTGCCAATCCGTCGATGAGGTACCTGCCGAGGCCGCCCAGATTGATATAGGCCACGACGGACACCGTGGCGACGACCTGAAGCACGGCCGCGCGCACCCCGCCGAGCAGCACCGGCAGCGCGTTCGGCAGTTCGGCACGGAAGAGCACCTGCCACTCGGTCATGCCCATCGCCCGCGCTGCGTCAACCAGCTGGCGGTCCACGGCGGCGATCCCGGAATACGTGCCGGCCAGCAGGGGCGGGATAGCCAGTATCACCAACGCGTAGATCGGCGGCATCAGTCCCAGTCCCATCAGGATGACGAACAGGGTCAAGAGGCCCAGCGTCGGCAGTGCCCGCAGCGCGCTGGCAATTCCGACGACGGCGATTCGCCCCCTTCCGGTGTGGCCCACGAACAGTCCCAGCGGGACGGCAATGGCCGCGGCGATCACCAAGGTCAGGGCACTGTAGTACAGATGCTCGCCCAGTCTTGCCGGCACACCCGCCGGTCCGGTCCAGTTGACCGGATCCACCAGCCACGCCGCTGTCTCTTCGAAGAGGTTCATCCGCGCACCGCCGCTTGGGCTGCATCCGGTCGCTGCGCTCCGCCGCTGGAGGCGCGCACCCCGGCAGCACCGGGCTCCGGTTGCAGGACGGACCCGGTGCCCGCTGCGCCCCTGCCGCCGCCCGCACGCAGCCACGGGGTGAGGATGCGTTCAAGCGCCACCAACAGCACGTCCATGATTCCCGCCAGCACCAGGGTCATCAGGATGCCGACCACGATTTCGGTCATGAAGTAGCGCAGCAGTCCGTCGGTGAACAGGAAACCGAGGTTGCGCACACCGATCAGGGCGCCAACGCTGGCCACCGAAATGTTGCTCACTGACACCACCCGCAGTCCGGCCACGAGCACCGGAACGCACAGGGGAAGATCCACGCTGAAAAACCGGCGCACCGGCAAATAGCCCATCGCCACCGCTGCCTGCCGGACCCCGTCGTCCACGGAGTTCAGTGCGTCCACCACCGTGCGGACCAGCAGCGCCACTGAATAGACGGTCAGCGCCACGATGAGGTTCGACGTCTCCAAAATGCCGGTCCCCAAAATCACCGGCAGGATCACGAACAGGGCCAGCGAGGGGATGGTGTACAGCACCGAAGAGAGGGAAAGGATCACGCCGCGCACCGCACCGATCCGCCAGGCCACATAGCCCAGCGGGAGCGCCACCACGAGCCCAAGCACCAGTGGAAGCGCGGACTGGAACAGGTGGAGCACACTCAGCTCCAGCACATACGGCAGGTTCGCCAGGAACCAATCCATCAACTGCCCCCCGCCCGGATCCGCTGCAGCACGGCCTCGGGATCAATCAGCCCGGCCACACGACCACCGGCATCGAGGGCGACGCCGGCCCCGGACGGAGACGACAACGCCGCGTCGAGCGCTTGGCGCAGGCTTGAGCCGAGGGTGAACAAGGACCCTCCGATCTGTGCCTGAGCGGGATCGCGTTCACCGGGCGGCAGCCACCCGGCCGGTGCCCCGTCGTCGTCAACCAACAGCAGCCAGCCCTCCCGGGAGGCTTCACCGGCGCCGGCCGCCGTGGCAGTGTTGGCAGGCAGCAGTGGCAGGCCATGTGCGCTGCTGAAGGACAACGAACGGAACCCGCGGTCCCGGCCGACGAACCCGGCGACAAAATCGTCTACTGGTGTCCGCAGGATTTCCTCGGGCGTGGCGAATTGCGCCACCCGCCCGCCGGCGCCGAAGACGGCCAGCTTGTCGCCCAGAATGGTGGCTTCGTCGATATCGTGGGTGACGAACACGATGGTTTTGGAGAGCTGCTGTTGCAGCCGCAGCAGCTCCTGCTGAAGTTCCCCGCGGACCACCGGATCCACCGCGCTGAACGGCTCATCCATCAGCAGGATCGGCGGATCGGCCGCGAGCGCCCGTGCAACTCCAACCCGCTGCTGCTGGCCGCCGGAGAGCTGGGCCGGGTATCTGCGGCCCAGCTCCCGCGGCAGGCCGACGACGGCCAGTAGTTCGTCGGCGCGCTTCCGGGCAGCAGCCCGCCGGGCGCCGTTGAGCCGGGGAACGGTGGCGATGTTGTCCTGAACGGTGCGATGCGGAAGCAGACCGGAGGATTGCATGACATAGCCCATGGACCGGCGCAGGGCAGCCGCCGGCTGCTCGGAGACATCGCGGCCGTCCACATGGACGGAACCCGAGGTCGGCTCCACCATCCGGTTAATCATGCGCAACGAGGTCGTCTTGCCGCATCCGGACGGGCCCACAAACACGGTGATTGCCCCGCGGTCAATGTCCAGGTTCAGATTGTGGACGGCCGGCTGCCCTCCTGTGTACATCTTCGTGGCACCCCGGAACTGAACCATGGGGCCTTCTCCGGCCGCGCCAAGGGCGTCAGGCCGTGCAGTCGGCCGCCCGGCCGGCCGGCCCGTCGACGGCTCAGCCTGCCGGGTGGTCGGCAGGTCAGCCGGCAGGTCCGTCGACTGCGTGGGCTCGGTCATGCTGAACCTTCCGTGGTGGATCCGCGGCCGGTAGGCCCGCAGAAGTACTGGCACTGAGTCTAGTCACTTGCCTGGCTGGCGGGCACGCGGTCAGCGTCTGCCTCGATGGTCCTTGGCTTGTGCTGCTGCCCGGGCCATCTTGGCAGACTGCCGGCCGGTGCGGCGCTGCTCCGCTGCGTTCTGCCGCATGTGCAGGCTTGACAGTTCGCGTTCCAGCTTCCGGTAGCTGTCCCAGCGCCGCTGCTCCAAGCTGCCGTCCGCGAGGGCCTCCTGCACGGCGCAGCCCGGTTCGGCACTGTGGGCGCAGTCCTTGAACCGGCATAAAGTGGCCAGGTTGTCGATGTCGGCGAACATCGTCCCCAGCCCGTCCTCCGCATCCCACAGCGCGAAGCCTCGGATGCCGGGTGTGTCCATCACCACCGCTCCGTTCGATAACGGGATGAGTTCGCGCACCGTCGTGGTGTGGCGGCCTTTGCCGTCGCCGGCACGGACTGCTCCGGTGTCCTGCACGCGCGCCCCCGCCAGGGCGTTGATCAGGCTTGATTTGCCAGCCCCGGACGGTCCCAGCAACACCATCGAGCGGCCCGGGCCCATGTGTTCCGACAACGCATCGATCCCGTCGCCCGTTTCCGCGCTGGTCGCGAGGACTTCGGTTCCGGCGGCCTGCTCCACGATCCGGGCCGATATCTCGTCGTATCGGCCGTTTAGGTCGGCTTTGGTCAGGATCACCAAGGGCAGTGCGCCGGAGTCCCAGGCAGCCACGAGCGTGCGTTCCAGCCGGTTCGCAGACAACGGCCGGTCGAAGGGCACCACGACGCCGACCAGGTCCATGTTGGCGGCGAGGACCTGTTCAGCGGCGAGCGGGTCGTAGGCCTGTTTGCGGGACAGCACGGAAAACCGCGGCAGTAGCCCGGCAATCGAGGGGCCGCCGGCCAAAGCCGGCGGAGCGGCGTCGTACGCTACCCAGTCACCGGTGGCGGGCTGCTGGGCCATTCCCGCAGTGGACAGGTGCAGCATGCCGCTGTCAGTCGCGAGCAGGACGCGGCCTCGATCGGTACGCGCCACCCGGGCCGGGCGGAGGGCGGAGTCGGGAAAATGGAGGCTGAACAACGCGGCTATGCGGTCGGTGTAGCCAAAGCTGCGCAGCAGAGGATGCGGTTGATGATTGTCGGTCACGACGGTTACCTCGGAACATGAGGCCTCCGCACTAAACCATCCGGCAACTAGCCGCGGCGCGGACGGCGTTCGGAGACTGGGCTGGTGATGGCAGCGGAATTTGCAGCACAAACGGTCATCACGCCCACCTCCTCCTCAGTCGTCCCGCCGGCTGTCCAGCCCGGCAACTGGATCAGCGTAGCGCTTGACGGCCGTTTGCGGAATGCCCCGCCGGCACACCGTCCGGGAAGTAAAGCCGCAGGCCCAGGTCCACCAGATCCACCCGGTCCAGCGACGACACCTCCTGCAGCGGCACCCACCGGGCCTGATCCGTGGAACCGTCGGCCTCGTTGGTTAGTTCGCCGCCGGTGACGCTGGCCGAGTAGATGACGCGGAAGGCGTGCAGCGGGCGGTGGCCGTGCAGGCGCTTCCCGGCCGGTATGTGTTTGCTGTCGACGCCTAGTAACCGCTCGAGCCTGGCGGAATAGCCCGTCTCTTCCCGGATCTCGCGGACAGCGCCTGTTGCGGCGTCTTCGCCGTACTCCAGGCCGCCGCCGGGCAGCGTCCAGCGGGGCCAGCCTGCGCCGGTCCAGCGGACCAGCAGCACCGCGCCCTCGGCAACCATCACACCGTAGGCTGCGACCCGGGTATCGAACTCCATGCCCCTAGTCTAGGGCGGCCGACGGCGGCCGCTACCGGACGGTAATGCCACTATGCGCGGCGGACAGCGCATCCGTGCGCCGTTTCTCGTGGGCCAGCAGCAGACCGGCGCAGGCGCCGTGGGCGATGCCAACCGCCGCCCGCCATTCCGGCATGCACGGTGCTCGCCGGCCATCACCAGCGGCGCGGCCGGCGCGGATCAACATCTCATGGGGAGTTAACGGCCTTTGCGTGAAGAGGTAAAAAGCCATTGGGTTGGAAGTGAAGGAGGCCATTGCGCCGGCCTCTGTTGGCCGCTAGAACTAAGACCATGGGCAACGCGGCAACAAGGGTCCACCGCACAGCGCTGCGGAAGCGGGGCCACTGTGCCTGAGTCCGCGCCAACCATGCCGCGCGGCCTGATCGGCGACCGTCTGCATGCCGTGCTGGAGAACGCCGGGCCTGATCCTGCACGCTTCCCTGCCGGGGCCCGGGACTGCCTGGACCGCGCCTATGAGGCCGCGTATGCCGAGAACCATGCCGGCGCCAAGGCACTTGCAGAGGCAGGCCTGGCGCGGTCCTCGGACGCTGATCTTGACGTCCGGCTGGGCTTGTATTCGGTCCTGATTGCCCTCGCCCAGCTGGCCGGCGAAGAGATGCAGGCCGGAGAGTATCTTGACGCGCGCATCGGCTTGCTGCGCAGCCACGGGCTTGCGGCTGAAGCTGCCGCCGGCGAACGGTTGGGATTCGCCTTGTTCCGGGAAGCCGGCGAGCACGACCTCCCCTTGCTGGAGGCTGAACTGTCGCACTTGTTGGACACGCACGCCCCGGTATCGGTGACCGCGGACGTTCAACTGGCCCTCGCCGTCGTGCGTTCCCAGCGCGGGGAACCGAAGCAGGCGATCGCGCTGCTGAAAGAGGCCGTGGCCGGTTACGAGCATTCCGGCCGGACCGACAGCCTTTCCGGTGCGCTGATGTACCTGGCCAATACCTATCTGCAGGCCGACCAACCCGAACGGGCCACCGCAGTGGCCGACCGGATGCTGGCTTTGCCGGGAAACCGCGCGACCACCGCCAGCATGTGGCTGCTGAAGGCCAACGCTGCCGGCGGCGATGGCGCCGCCGGGCTGGAGGAAGCGCTGACGGCGCTGGAGCTATACGCAGCTGCCGGCGTGCGCAAAGGCGCCATCAGTGCCGCCGTGGTGCTGGCCCGGCTGTGCGCCGGCATCGGTGACTATGAAGATTCCGTGCTGGCCTGGCAAGCGGCAGTGTCACAAGCCGAGCGCGGAGAAGTCCAGGAAGAACTCACGCTGCGCCTTGCGCTGGGAAACCAGCTGCTGGAAGCGGAAGAGTACGAGCTCGCGGGCGACGTGCTGGCCAAGCTGTTGCAGCGGTTGGAGCACACCAAGGCACCCCATCCGCAGGTGGCGCGGACGCTGATGAGTTTGGGCCATGCCCACCGCCATGCAGGCCGCACGCCGGAGGCCTTGGATTGTTGGCGCCGGGCGGTGGCGGAGTTCAGCCATGGCGGAGAGTATGGCGAGGCGGCACGGGGGCTGTTGGCGACCGGCACTCTGCTGTCCCGTGAGGACCGCGATCAGGACGCCCTTATCTGTTTTGAAGCGGCAGTGGCGGCCGCCCGCAAGGCCGAGGACGACGACGCCGCGCTGCCACAGGCCTTGCACGCGCTCGGTCACGCCTTGTGCGAGGCCGGTGACGCCGATGGTCTGACAGCCTTGGACGAAGCGATCCGCTTGGCGCGGATGTACGGGGCGCAATGGTACGAGGCGGATTACAGCGACACCCGGGCGAGGGGGCTGTGGGCGCTGGAGGATGGCACCGCAGCGGTCTCGGCAGCGCTGCATGCGGCGGACCTGTACTCCGCTGCCGACGACGCCGCGTCGGCCGGCAACGCCGAACTTTTCGCGGCACACGTCCTGGCGGAGATGGGTCGCGCCGACGACGCGGTCCCGATGTTCAAGCTGGTGCTGCAGGAGCCTGACGTCAGCCGTACGCTCCGGGTGGCAGCCCAGCTGGGGCTGGCCTCGGCACTCGATGCCCTGGGCAGGACGGTGGAGGCGGATATAGCCCGCCGCGCTGCGGACGCTGTGGCCGACAGTCCCGACTGAGGCTCCCCGGCACGCCGAAGGCACGCCGCCGTCCCACGCCCATGCCCCGGTGTGAGCGCCAGCCCTGCCGGCTCGAAGGACGCCCAGAAGCGTCTGTTCAGGCAGCGCTGTCCGCCAGCTCCTCGGCTATCGCAAGCCGTTGCCGGGCGTCGCGTTGCCAGCCGTCCCCCTGTCCGGCGGTCTTGGCTCCGGCAACCAGCGACAGTGCCACCCCGGCCGCCCGGCCACGCAGGCCCGCCGGGTCCACCACCGTATCGAAGACCGAGGCGAAGCGCCGCAGGGCCGCCGGCACATGCACGTAACCCGGATGAACTGCCGGAAGTACGGCCAGATGGCCCAGAAAACACGCCAAGTCATCCACCAAATGGCCGGGCCCCATCGAGTCCACGTCCATCAGCCCGGTGACCTTCCCGCCGTCGACCAGAAGGTTCGCTTCGTAGAAGTCGCCGTGGGCCGGAACCACCGGGCCGGCGTCGGTGGCGGCCAGCAGCTGTTCCACCCGGTGGGCGAGCGCAAATATCCGGTCCTGCTCGTCCGGGAGCACGGCTGCGGCTGCGGTGGCGTAGTCCGCCGCACGCTCGGCCCACGCCGGACGACGTGAGAGTTCCAGCACCCCTGGAGGCAAGGACCCCAGCAGCTCGAGGATGGTTTCCGGCGCCAGGCTCGCGGCGCCGTCGTCCATGAAAGCCTGGGCCAGCGGCTTCCCCTTCGCCTCCGACAGCGCCACCACACCATCGGCCGGTCCGGCAGAGGCCGTGGGTGCGGGCAGGCCGGCCTCGGTCAACAGACGGTGGCGGCGCATCAGTTGGGCCGCCCGGTCGGGACGGACCACCTTGAGGAAGACTTTACGTCTGCCCTGAACTGCTTCCAGGACCGCACGCCGCAGCGGCCGGTAGCTGATCATCCTTAGGTCCGCTTCTCCCCCGCCGAAGACGCTGGCGCCCACCGCGGCCGGGTCGCAAGCGGCCGGCAGCCCGGCCAGGACCGGATCGGACGGGTACAGCCACGCCGTCATCGGAACCTGCCCGCCGTCCATCCGCACCAGCGGCAGGCCGCATTCCGGCACCGCAGACGTGGTGATGCAGACGTACTCGGTCCGCTCGCCGCCGTCTCGTCCGAGGAGCTGCACGGTGTAGATCCCCGTGGCGCCGGCACCGGGACGGTGCTGCAGTTTCGCCAGCTGCCAGGACTCGACCGTGCCGCCGAGCGGGGCGACGGCCAGTTCCAGCGGCTCCCGTACCCGGGCGCTTTCCAACAGATCGATCCCGACTGTCTCGGTAGCCATCCGGTCCCTCTTCGGTCCTTCCATGCTTCCATTCCACACCATTGCGGCGCCGGCCGCCGGGTTGCGCACCAGACAGCACCGCGGCCCGCCCAGTGGACGTGGCCGCGGCAGGTAACGCAGGTGGTTGGGGGTCAGGCCCGGCGGCGCTGCAGCACGTCGTCCAGGTTGAGCCTGTTCGCGGCCGCCTGCTGGCGGGATGCCTCGGCTGCCGAAGCGTGTTCCTCCGTGTGCTGACCGGCGACATTCTCCTCGGACTTCTGTGCCGCGGCCCCGGCAGTCTGCTGCGCAGCGGCCTGCTGCGCAGCGGTCTGCTTGATTGATGTCTTGCCCTGCGGCTTCTTGACCTCCGGAGCCGGCAGCGGCGCGGGAGCCGGACGGCTGGCCTTGGCGGCGTCAACATAGGTCGGCCGGGGCACGTCGACCGGCTGCCAGGGCGAGCCGGATGGTTGCGCCGGTGCAGCAGTGTCGCCGGCGTCTGCGGCGACCTTCAAGGCTTCCGCGCGCAGCTCCGCCGCTGTCAACGGAGCCGGCCCGGCCTGAGCCGGCTGCGCCGGCGGCTCGGCGTCCGAAGCTGCCCCGTCAAACAGCTGGGTGGGCTTCATGGGAGTCCTCCTGGCGCCCGCAGCCCGCGTTCCCGCTGCTGTGCGGGCTGCCTGCTCCGCGCGTGCGGCGGCCCGGCTGCGGCGGTCACGGACTGCCAGTGAGCGCAAGACGGCGACGACGGCGATGGCCGCCAGCAGCGCGAAGCCCGGAACCCGGCCTGACGCTACGCCGGCCAGAGCCAACACGCCGCCACCGAGGAACACCAGCAGGGCGGCGGCGCCGGCCAGCGCCAGGGCGGTCCGCCCGTAGCGGATCCGGAATTCGGCTTGCCGGGCGGGCGGCGGCACGGGCGACGACGTCGATGGGGCCGGCTGTGCGTTGTATTCCATAATGATCCCCTGGTTGCCGCTGAAGGCGGTGGCGGGTGCTGAAACTAGTGGTGCTGCGTGTCCCGGCGCCGGTTCAACCATCGCGGGACGGAATGCTCCGCGGAGCAGGTACGGTCCTACCCAGACAAACCACAGCCCAACAATGACCGCCAAGATCACAGAGCTCTGAATGTCCACTCTCAAAACCGTAGAAGCTTACGCATGCCGTTTGCGGCATTCATCCCGGTGTGTCGGATAACGATTCGTCCAGCACTGCTTTATGGTGTCAAACCGATGTCGCCGCGCTCGAGCCAGCGCGGCAGAAGGCCGCCGGGAACCTCCTCCGCGGTGAGCGCGAAACTTCGGTGGTCTGCCCACGCCCCATTGATGTGCAGATACCTCGGGCGAAGTCCTTCGTCCCGGAAGCCCAGCTTCTCCACAACCCGCAGGCTGGCGCGGTTTTCCGGCCTGATGTTGATTTCCATCCGATGCAGCCCGAGCGTTTGGAAACAATGGTCGGTGGCCATGGCCACGGCCGTCGGAGCTACCCCGCGGCCGGCGCAGGCCTCATCCACCCAGTAGCCCAACGTCGCAGACATGGCGGAGCCCCACACAATGTTGGAGACGGTCAGCTGCCCAATCAGCGCGGGTCTGGGCCTGCCGGGCTGCAGCTCGGTGATGATCCACGGCAGAGCCATGGCCAGACGTGCCTGGTGCTTGAGCGAGCGGACCATCTCCGAGAACGACGGCAGGTAACCGCCGGGGGCGGGGTTCGAGGCTTCCCACGGTTCCAGCCAGCGGGCATTGCGGCCCCGTACTGCCATCCATTCCTGCCGGTCCCGATACCGGATGGGGCGCAGCGACAAGTCCCCGCTCTCAACTGTCGCCGGCCAGATCGCCGTCCCGTACCCCATCTGAAGTTCTTTGCGGTCGCGGCGCGGCTCAGTCGTCCGAGCCGTCGACGAACCCCTTCAACCAGGTCCGCAGTTCAGTGCCGATGTCCTCGCGCTCGGAGGCGATGGTCACGACGGCTTTCAGGTAGCTGAGCTTGTCACCCGTGTCGTAGCGGCGTCCGGAGAAGACCACGCCGTAAACACCGCCACCTTCGCCTTCGCGGCTGGCCAGCGCCTCGAGCGCGTCGGTCAACTGGATCTCACCGCCACGGCCGGGCTTCGTATCCTCCAGCACGTCGAACACTGCCGGGTGCAGCACATAGCGGCCGATGACGGCCAGATTGGACGGAGCCTCGTCCGGCGACGGCTTCTCCACGAGTTCGTTGATTCGGACGTAACTGCCGTCCCCGACCGGGGTGACATCGGCGCAGCCGTAGGCACTGATCTGTGCCGGATCAACTTCCATCAGCGCGACGACGGAACCGCCGGTCTGCCTCTGGACCTCGATCATCCCTGTGAGCAGGTCGTCGTGCTCGTCAATCAGGTCGTCTCCGAGCAGCACGGCAAACGGTTCGTCGCCCACGTGCTGGCGCGCCCGCAGCACTGCATGGCCCAAGCCCAGCGGATCCCCCTGCCGCAGGTAGTGGATATCCGCCAGTTCCGAAGCTGCCTGCACTGCCGCGAGCTTCTCCAAGTCGCCCTTTTCCTTGAGGATCTGCTCAATGTTGGGAACCCGGTCGAAATGGTCTTCCAACGGGCGCTTGTTCCGCCCCGTGATGACCAAGACATCCGTCAAGTCCGCCCGCACGGCTTCCTCGACCACATACTGGATGGCCGGCTTGTCCACGACCGGGAGCATTTCCTTGGGCATGGCCTTCGTGGCGGGCAGGAAGCGGGTTCCCAAACCGGCGGCTGGAATGACTGCTTTGCGTACCGTGCGATGAGACGTCATAAATTCAGGGTACATAACGAAGCTGCCGAGCAAGCCGATCCGCGGGGAAAGGAACTACGATGGCGGCCATGGAAAAGCAGATGCGAATGGACAAGGAAGCCGCCCGCACATTCTTCCGCGCCCAACGCAGCGAGCGCTCACAGGAGGACCGGTTGCGGGCCGGAGAAGGCCTCGCACGGCACGTGCTGGACGGGCTGCAGCGCTTGGAGATCCCCGCCGGCACCACGGTTCCTGCCTATTTGTCGGTCGGGAACGAACCTTCCACACGCATGCTGCTGCCAGCCCTTGAGGGTGCCGGATACCGCGTAGTGGTCCCGATCTGCGAGCCGGACTACCAGCTCAGCTGGGCACGTTGGTTCAGCGGAGTGGAGTTGATACGGAGCCCCCGGGCGTGGGTGGACGAGCCGGTGGGAGATCGTTTCGGCCCCGAGATCATCGATGGGCTGCCGCTGGTGCTGATTCCCGGCTTGGCCGTGGACGCCGAGGGCAACCGCATGGGCCAAGGCGGCGGCTACTACGACCGGTTCCTGACCTCGCTTCCCGGTGGCGGGCAGCGCCCCAGGTTTGTGGGGCTTTTCTACTCCGACGAAGTGGTGGCCGCGGGCACCTTCGAGTCCACCCCGCTCGATGTGCCGCTGGACGGCGCAGTTTCTCCGGACGGCTGGATCTGGTTCCCCCAACGGACGGTGTAGAATTGGCACTCGGAGCAGGCGAGTGCCAACCGACAGCGAGGCGCTTTCCGCTCCCGGCCAAGTTTTTTTCAGGAGGAACCACAGTGCCCACGTACGCCTATGCCTGCAAAGACTGCATCCATGCCTTCGACATCCAGCAGTCGTTCAGTGATGACTCGCTGACCGTCTGCCCGGAATGCGGCGGCAGCCTGCGCAAGAAGTTCAACAGCGTGGGCGTCGTCTTCAAGGGCTCGGGCTTCTACCGCACCGACTCCCGCGATTCTTCCAAGGCCAGCTCCGTTCCTGCAGCCGCTTCCGGCTCGGCGGAAGCGTCCGGGTCCGCGGCAGCTTCCGGGTC
>NZ_JBNHHB010000099.1:0-18824 GCF_059091905.1 Arthrobacter sp. Dra40 | reverse complement strand
GGCTGGCGACGTTCGGGCTGGCGCTCATTGCCGGTGGTTTGTTCCGAATGGACCCCGCGTTCGGGTTCCCCCCAGGCACCCCCGACGGCATCGGGGACACCATCTCCTGGCACGCGGCCGTTCACGGGATCCTGTTTCCGCTCGGATTCGCTGCGATCCTAGCCGCCGGGTGGTCGTTGTCGCGCCGCTACGCCGCGCTGAGCCGCACCCTGAAGCGCTGGATCGCCCTAGCGGTCGGGCCGATGGTGATCGTTCTGTCGATCCTGCCCAACATCGGCGGAGACCCGCAGGGCCGCTTCCTATCACTGTGGCTGAGCGTGGCCGTGGCCTTCGGGTGGGTGTCCTTCGTGCTCGGTGACGCCGCGCGGACCCTCGCCCGCTTCAACGCGGCCCTCCTCTTGGGAAAGACCACATGATCACTAACGATTCCTGCTCCAGCATCCAGGCACTGGTCGGCCCGCAGGTCGTGGCACTTGCCGACGCCCTGGCCGAACAGCCCTCGACCGTCGCCGACGCTCCCTCACTCTGCGAGGGCTGGGCCGTGAAACATGTCGTCGCGCACATGACGATGGCGGCCCGCTACGACGCTGAGGCATTCGTGCGGGAGCTGGCCGCGGCCGGAAACAACTTCGACGTATTGTCTGAGACGGTGGCCCGTCGCGATGGAAACCTGCCCTTCGCACGGCTGCTGGCCGATCTGCGCAGCGACACTATGGCTCTCTGGGCCCCGCCCGGGGGCGGGGCGATGGGTGCGCTCAGCCACGTCGTCATCCACGGCCTCGACATCACCACCGCCATCGGCCTGTCACGCACCGCCGACGACGAGTCGACTCAGCTCGTGCTCGCGGCCATGACGAACGGCGTCGCGGACCGCTTCGGCACCGGCCCGTCCGGGCAGCTGCTGCGCGCGACCGACCTGGACTGGCAGTTCGGCGAAGGCGAGCCGGTCAACGCCTCGGCCGCCGACCTGGTTCTCGCCCTCGCCGGCCGCCCACGCCCCGGCCTCGACCTGAGGACACACCGTGACGCAGCCCGGTGAGAAGCTGATGTCGGCACCGACGGTGACGGGTCTTACGGCGTCGCCTAACATCCGGTCATGAACATGCCTGAGCCGGGCGGGTTCGCCCGAGAGTGGATTGACGCATGGAACGATCACGACGTTGAGAGGGTCCTGGTCTCCTACGCCGAGGACGTCGTCTTCAGTTCTCCTACGGCCAAGCGGGTTGTTCCCGAGAGCGGCGGGATCATCTCCGGCAAGGCCGCGCTGCGCAGCTACTGGACCCTGGCGTTAGAGGGCAACCGGGATTTGCGGTTCGAGCTGATCGATGTCTATGCGGGAGTGGAAACGGTCATCGTGCATTATCGCAACCAGCACGGCGTCGTGATCAATGAGGTGATGACCTTCCGAAACGGGCTTGTCGCCATCGGCCACGCCACCCACCTGAACCTCCCCGCCCAAGGGTGAGGTCGGACTGTGCTCAGACCCGCTATCTGACGAAAGACAGATTTCTTTTATCCGGGAGCGCAACAGCTGTAACGCGAGGATCCCTTACCGGATGGCCGCTCGACCTTCCTGCCAGGTCACTGCAGTGCGTAGTGTGTGATAGCACAGAGAGGTGGTGGCTTATGTCTTGTGAGCCTGTCTTGAACCAAGTGAATCTGGTGGTGCGGGACATGGATTCAGCCGTCGCCTTCTACCGTCGCCTCGGTCTGACAATCGACGCTGCACCAGGTGCTTTGCATGTCGCCGCCCGGCTTCCAAACGGCATGGTCCTTGAATGGGACAGTGCGGAGTTTGTGTCCCAGTGGGATTCGGGGTGGAACGGGGCAACTGGGGGTGGCGTGGTGCTCGGGTTCTCTGTTCCTACTCGGGAGGCCGTCGATGAGGTTTATCGGGAGTTGACTGCCGCGGGATATAGAGGCCATCAACAGCCCTATGACGCTTTCTGGGGCGCCCGCTACGCGATCGCTGATGATCCCGACGGTAATAGCGTCGGGATCATGAGTCCAGAAGATCGAGAACGCAAGTTTTGGCCACCCACCCAACCGCCGTTAGGCTCCTGACCTCAGGCTTGCACACGCGGCCGTAAGCGGCCAGAGCGACCGCAAGAGGTTGGTGAGCAGGCACATGATGCCATCAATTGGTTCTGCCATAAAGCGTCCATTCAGGTCCCTCCGATTTAGGGGCAACGCGAGGTGGTGATCTCAGCCCGTTTTCTATCGGAGACCGAACCGGGTCACGATGCGGACCTTTTGCACGCCAGACGCAGTATCCGTTCCATTGCCGCGGAGCTCTGAGACTCGGGTCAAGTGAGGTTGAGCGGTGGCCCATCGACTACCCGGGCCACGAAGCGGGCTGGCAGCTCAGCCACAGTTGCGGGAGTTGCGTCAGGTCAGGTAGTTGCCCAGAGCCTCGAGCAGGCCCCGGCTGCCTTCCTCGCGGTTCGGCCCGTCGGCCCAGAACTGGTCGAAGAAGACGCCGTGATCGACGTGCGTGAACCGGGTACCCTCGTCGATCGGCTCGAACTCGAACGAGGCTATCGACGTCGACATGTGGACCCCGTCGAGCCACATGTCGTACCTCGTGACGATGCGGACGTGCTCGACGATGTCGGTGTACGTGGCCTCGTACCGCGAGACCGGACCGCCGTGAAATGTCCCCTCGTCGACGTCGCGTCCGCCGACGCGGAAGTCGAACGACGACTCACCGGGCTCAACGGTGTCGCCAGCGCCGAACCAGTGCAGCTTCTGGTCCTCCTCGGCGAATGCGTTCCAGACGCGCTCGAGGGGAACGGGGTAGTCGCGAGTCAGGGTGAATTCGGCGCGGGCGAGCCGACGTTCGATCGTCATGTGTACGTCCTATCGCGTAAACGTGACGTGGATCGTGCCGCTCTCGGCCACTTCCGTCGTCACCTTGTGGATGAGGTGGAGGGCGGGCATGCCGTCCCACAGTCGATTCCCCCGGCCGAGGAGGATCGGGGCGACCATGAGGTGCAACTCGTCGACCAGGCCGGCGCGCAGGAAGTCGCGCGGGGTGCCAAGTCCAGCACCGACGCGCACGTCCGAGCCACCCGCGGCCTGGGTCGCCTCGGCGAGCACGTCCTCGGTTGCGGCGCTGTGGAAGTGGAACGTCGTTCCGCCCTGGGGCGCAATCGCACGCAGAGCGGGAACCAAAACGAGGGTGTAGTTGCTGTCCGCCACGGCCAGCCACGCCGGACCCGGGCCGGGCTGTGCCGGGCGTCCGAACGACGTATGGCGAGGAATTGTGAACGCCGATAACCGTGAGTAGGTCCGGTCATGTTCTCGATGAAGCATGTCCTCACAGGACATACATCAGCCCTGATGGAACATGATTTCCGTCCCGCTCCGCGAGATAGATGACAAAGTTGCAGACTTGCAGCGCACTCAATCAGCGATCATGGGATTGCTCGAACTGCAGTGCATCGATCCAGCTGCGCCGTGCCCCATCATCACTGCTCTTGCCGGCGAAACTGCTGTTTGATCGCACACAGCAGGAGCAAAGCAGGCACACGCCCCCGCACTCTGAAGGATCCCCAAACGGAACAGCAATGAGTTCTGAGGGAACATGAATATTATGGCCCCACGTGCTATTCACGTGCCTGCATAAGCTCTCGCTCATCCCTGACGCGGTGGAGGACCGGCTTATGCGACTGGCGGGCGGGCAACTCCCGACCTTGAGAAGGGAAGGTCTTGTTGCCTCCGGAACGAACGTTACTAACCCCCTTCAGCCACCGGTCCCGCCTCAGCGGCGGGCGGGGAGGATCGTCGTCGTGACGGCCACGGCCTGTGGCGTGCGGGGGACGGAACTGAAGCCGAAGCGCACGGGCGGAACCACCGGCGCGAGGGGCCCGAGGCCGGCCCCGTTCCAGCTCGCCGCGGCGCGCTCAACGCTACGGATGGAGCGCACGCCATAGTACTCCCGACGTCCGCCTCGGGCGGAGCCGGCGGTGGCCACCCCCGGGAGCAGGATCCCCGCGGCGCGGTTCACGGCTGTCAGCCACGCCGGGTGGACGGCGATCCGGGCGGGGAACAGTTGCAGCATCCAGCCGAGCGCTGTCACGGGGCCCAGGTCGGCGCGCAGTTCCAGCGGGCCGCCGGAAACGCGGAGGACCAGTGCGGCGGTCCCGGGTTCGTTCCCCGGTTCCGCGCTCCGTTCCCCGGCGGGGCTCAGACTGGCGTCCAGCGGCGCAACCACCATGTCGTCGAAGCGGTAGGTCGCGGACACATAGTCGGCGACCGCCCGGTTGGGGGCCAGCAGCGTCTGCAGCCCGTCGCGGTCCTCGGTCATGACGTCCGTGAAGGCGCCGAGCGGCGAGTCCATCCAGTGCCCGACCACTATTCGGCGACCCGCGCTGGTGCCCAGACCCGCGATGAACCCTGTAAAGCGTTCCATCCGGCTACCGTACGGCTCCGGCGGGCCCCGCCGCACGCCGTTGCGTAGAATCGACGTCGCCGCTGTCGAAAGGACCACCTTGGCCAAGCTGTATTTACGCTACGGCGCCATGAACTCTGGGAAGTCCACCGGCCTGCTGTAGGCGTAGTTCAACTACGAGGACCGAGACCATTTTCCATCTGAACCCGTCAATCACTGATAACCGTGAGTATGTCCGAAGGGGCGCCTCGATGAAGCATCCACTAACGGGCCATTCACGGGCCCTGGTGGAACTGAATTCAATCGCGCTGGGGCCATTCACAGGCATGCATAAGTTCTCGCTCATCTTTGTCGCGGTGTGCGACCGCCTTACGGGCGGAGGTGCGACACCCAAGCGATCGCAGGACACTGCCGCGAGGCGATTAGGTGTACGGATCCTTCAAAGTCCCGGAGGCGATGACGCAGTTATGGGTGCCTGCCTTGAACTTGTCCTTGGTGAGGTCACGGTTGAGGATGTCGTTGCGGGTATCGCAGCCGTTGCGATCGGTGTCCTGCCAGGCCGGTCCGAACTTGTCCCGCGAATAGCCTGTCTTCGCTGCCTTGCCCTTGACCGGCAGGGTGCTCAGTACCGAGGAAGCATTTGCCCCCGTTGCCTTCGGGCCGACGGCCTCAACCGGTGCCGCTGCGCTGAACCCGCCGAGCAGCAATGCTCCGGCGGTGGCAATGGCGGCCGGCCGAGCTTTGCAAGCATATGGATATCCCCCCGTATGTCCGGCGAGAGTCCGGACTGTTTCACCGCAGAGCGGCAGGGTTTATCCTTTCACTGTAGCCCATATGCGGGAGTACTTTCGCGTCGACGTTCTCGTTGGTCTTTTGGTTTCGGCGCCGTATTGCCTTGGAACCTGGAACTATCCCGATCTCTCCTCGTTTTCGCCCGCCCGTGCTTCTGCGTCCGCGAGAGCCTGGAAAAGCTCGAGCCGCTCATCATCATCCTCGATCAACTCTGATTGCTTCCCTATCGGAGGGGCGAGTAATCGTGGACCTGTGTACGTGGTGCCCAGGTACAAGTCATTGACGGTGCTTCCAGACTCGGACATCGTTTTGAAGGCGCTGCTTGTCGCTCCTCGCGCCAGCCTGACTACTACCAGCACGGCCACGATCAACATCAGACCCTGAATGACATAGCCTCCCCATTCAGGGTGTCCCAACAGGAACATTCCGGCGATGAGTGAAGTGGTTCCAAACAGTGCGGCAACGGTGATGACGTCGGTTTTGTTCATCGTCCTCTTCCCCGATTCCGGCCCGCCCGACCAGGACTTGGGAACAGGCTACCTTTGTAGCGCTCATGGTTCGACAGTTTTGGGCACGGCGGCCGGATTTGGTTGAAAGGGCCAGGACTCCCTCTGCATCATCTGAGGGAGCCACCAGGCGGCAGGGATCGAGCGGCGGCCGGCGATTGCGACCTGTGCCACGGCTGGTGAAGTTGGCCACCAAAGCTGCGCGCCGCCGTCGTGCTTTGCTATTTTCTAGTCCAAGACCTCTTTCCCAGGTCTCCGGACGACGGTTCAGTACCCGGTGTGCGACAAGACTGGCCAGAGGAATCAATCATGGAATGGCTGATACTTGTCCTGTCCGGTGTCCTGGAGGCCGTATGGGCCACGGCGTTGGGCGCTTCGAAAAACTTCCGCCGGCTTTGGCCCACAATCATTTTCCTGGCAGCAATGGTGATGAGCATGGCCGGCCTGGCCTACGCCATGACCGCGATACCGGTAGGAACCGCCTATGCAGTATGGGTGGGAATCGGCGCGGTGTTGACCGCGGCCGTCGCCATGGTCACCGGCGCAGAGAAAGCCACGGTGGTCCGGGTCCTCCTGCTGTTGGGCATCATCGGCTGCGTTGTCGGCCTCAAGGCGATCGGTTAAGGGGGCGCCGTGTACTGGACCGTCTTGTTGATCAGCGCCGTCCTGGAAGCCGTGTGGGCCACGGCCCTGGGGATGTCCGACGGCCTCAGCCGGCCGCTGCCTGCGGTGGTGTTCTTTGTGGCGTTGGCTTTGAGCATGCTCGGACTTGGCTATGCGATGCGCGGCATCCCCATAGGCACTGCCTATGCCATCTGGACGGGGACAGGGGCGGCGCTGACCGTTGCCTACGCCATGTTGTTTGGCGGCGAGCCGGTGAGTGTGTTGAAGCTGCTGTTCGTGGCCGGGATCATCGGCTGCGTCATCGGACTGAAGCTCGTCGACCCGGGGAAGACTGAGAAGGCATGAAAAAGCGCCGGCAGGCAATGGAGAAGTCGGGGGAGATACTCCATGCCCGCCGGCGCCTTGGGCCGGGCACGTCCGGCCCCTCTTTCACTCGCACCGTGATGAGGTGTCTCTGACACTACGGCCGCCGTCTGGACGCGACCCCGGCGCAGGCTGGAAGAACCCTGAATGTGGCTTGAGTGAGTCCTGCCGCCCGACGGCTGGAGGTCCGCCGTCGGCGTGGTAAGACTGAGATGGCCCCCGACCACCACCCCAAGGATGGCCGGCACCGTCCCGCCGGCCGTTGAACAGCCAAGGAGCGCAGATGTCCGACCACCGCCACGGAGAATACAAAGTCCAGGGCGGCAAGCTCGTTGTCGTGGATTTCGAGGTGCTGGACGGGAAGATCGGGCACCCATCAGTCAGCGGGGACTTCTTCCTGGAACCTGACGAAGCACTCGCGGATATCAACGCCGCGCTTGATGGCATGAGCATCGAAAGTACCCACGGGCAGTATGCCGGCGCTATTGCCGACGCGCTGCGGCCGGAGACGCAGATGTTTGGCTTCTCCGCCGATGCGGTCGCGGTGGCCGTGCGCCGTGCCCTCAACAAGGCGACCGGGTGGTTGGATCACCGCTGGCAGATTATCCCCCCCACCCCGCTGCCGACCCACCTCCACGTGGCGATGGACGAGGTCCTGACCCGGCAGGTGGGCGCCGGGAAGCGGCCGCCAACGCTGAGGTTCTGGGAGTGGGAGGCACCGTCGGTGGTAATCGGCAGCTTCCAGTCGGTGCGCAACGAAGTGGACCCGGACGGTGTGGAACGCCACGGCATCACTGTGGTGCGGCGGATCAGCGGCGGTGGCGCCATGTTCATGGAACGGGGCAACGCAATCACCTACTCGCTGTACCTGCCGCAGACCCTGGTGGACGGACAAAGCTTTGAGGCGTCCTATGCGTTCCTCGATGCCTGGGTGATGGCCTCGCTCAAGAAGGTCGGTATTAACGCGTTCTACCAGCCACTCAACGACATCGCCACGCCGGAGGGCAAAATCGGCGGAGCGGCGCAGAAGCGGCTGGCAAATGGGGGCATGCTGCACCATGTGACCATGTCCTACGACATCGACGCGGACAAGATGACTGACGTGCTGCGGATCGGCAAGGAAAAGATCTCCGACAAGGGCATATCCAGCGCCAAGAAGCGCGTGGACCCGCTGCGGCGCCAGACCGGCCTGAGCCGGGAGGAAATCCTCGACGTGATGATCCGGACGTTCAAGGACCGCTATGCCGCCGAAGACAGCGGGTTCTCCGACGAAGAGCTGGCCATGGCGCGGGACCTGGTGCAGACGAAGTTCGCCACGGACGAGTGGCTGTACCGCGTGCCGTAGTGACGACGGTAGAACCTGCCCGGCCGCAGGTGGTGGCTCAGCCCGGTTGTTTTCCCAGGAGCACGTGTGCCACAGCGGCCGAGGCGGTGAACTTGTTGCACCGGTAGCCCAGGGCAGCCGCGTCAAGGTTCTCGAACAGCCGCTCACCGGAGCCCAGCAGGACGGGCACGATGGCCAGGTGCAGTTCGTCCACGAGCCGCGCTCGCAGGTATTGCCGGACGACGGATGCGCCGCCGCCGAGCCGGACGTCCTGCCCGGCGGCAGCGTCGATGGCCTGCCGCAGGGCGGACTCGATCCCGTCGTCGACAAAGTGGAAGACGGTCCCGCCGGCCATGGTGATGGGCGGCCGCGGGTAGTTCGTCAGCACGAAGACCGGATGATGGAACGGCGGGTCTTCGCCCCACCAGCCCCGCCACTCCACGGAGGGCCACTCGCCGCGGACCGGCCCGAACATGTTCCGGCCCATGATGGTGGCGCCGATGCCATGGACACCTGCCAGAAAGAAGTCGTTGTCCGCCCCGGTGGAACCGCCGGTTTCGCCCACCATCTGCTTGCCCGCCTCCGTGTGGAACAGCCACTCGTGCAGCTGTTCACCGCCTTCGCCCAACGGATTGTCCACGCTTTGGCGCGGACCCGCGGCATAGCCGTCAAGCGAGAGGGCGAAATTGTGCACCCGCACTCTGGGCATGCGTCCTCCTGCTCCTAAAGCCCGGGCTCCCTGCGGACTGAGCCGGCCGGAGACTGACTCGTATGTGGACGAGGCCAGCCTAGTCCACGGCGGCGGCACCGGGAACTGGTTTAGGGGCTGTCCTCCGTCCGGTGCCGGCCGAGGCGCCGTCGTCGGCCGTGATCCCGGCCTGCTGCGCACGCAGGGCACGAAGCAGGTGGTCGCGCTGTTCAATGATGATGCGGCGCAGCGCCGCGGGCGCGTTGGCATGATCGTCCAGCCAGGCCGTGGTGCGCACCACAACAGGATGCTCGGCGGGCCCCTGTCCGGGGACCAAATCCTGTGCGGCGGGGTAGAGCCCCCGCACCAGTCGGGACGCTATCTCGATGCTCTTGGACGACCAGATCCGCACGAGTTCCTCGAAGTACGGCTCCACGTACCCGGCGTGGAGTTCATGCGGGCCTTGGCAGAAGCCATCAATGGTGGCGTCCAGCAACTCGTTGGACAGCGAATCGGAATGCACTGCGCTGTGCCATGCCCGGGCTTTGACGTCCGGAACCGGCCGGGCAGTCATCGCGGCCAGATGGCCGGCGCGTGCTGCGGCATTGCGGTCCCGTGCCAAGGCCCTCTCGAGTTCTGCCGCTGAGGCGTGGCCGGTGGCCGCCAGGGCCTGCCAGAACCGCCAGCGCAGATCCGTGTCCATCGCCAGCCCCTTGACCTTGATGGATGTGTCCAGCAGGCCGCGCAGAAGCGGTGCCTGGCTGTCGTCGGCGCGGGCATTTGCCGCCAGGGACCGTGCCCAGGACAGTTGCTGGTCGCTGCCTGCGTCGGCGGCTTCGACCTGACGCCGGGCGGCAGCAAGGAACACCTCCCGGAGCCCGGGCCGGAGGTCAGCCGGGGCGTACCGGTCGATGGCGGTCTTTGCGCAGTCCAGGACCACCTGCAGCACGCTGTTCTCGGTTTCTGCCGGTGCGAACCGCTGCACCGCCTCCACGTAGCCGGCGGCTGGGAGAAGACCGTCGCGGGTCATGTCCCAGAGCGTCGACCAGCACAGGGCACGGGCCAGCGGATCCCTGAGCTTGTCCAGGGACGTCAGCACCGTCTGCAGGGACCGGGCGTCGAAGACCACCTTGGCGTAGGTCAGGTCCTCGTCATTGAGCAGCAGCAGTGCGGGCACGTCCCGGCCGGCCAGTTCCGGAACCTCGGTTCGAGGGCCCGTCACATCCAGCTCGAACTGGTCGGTGCGCACCAACCGGCCGGAGGCGTCCGGGTTGTAGAAACCCAGCCGCAACCGGTGCGGCCGGAAGGACGGTTCGTCCGTGACCGGGTCCACGGCTTGCTGGACGATCGCCGCGGAGGCGACCGCACCGCCGTCGTGCGTAAGGTCCAGAGACAAAGTGGAGATGCCTGCGGTTTGCAGCCACTGACGGGCCCACTCCTCCATGTCCCGGCCGGAGGCCGCGCTGAGGGCAGTGAGGAAGTCCGCGAGCGAGGTATTGCCGTAGGCATGTTCGCGGAAGTACCGGCGTGAGGCACCGATGAAGGAGTCGAAGCCGGCGTAGGCCACCAGCTGTTTGAGCACCGAGGCGCCCTTGGCGTAGGTGATGCCGTCAAAATTCTGTTTGGCGGCTTCCAGGTCCGGGATGTTGGCCACGATGGGATGGGTCGTGGGCAGCTGGTCCTGCACGTACGCCCAGCCTTTGCGCCGGTTGGCGAAGGTGATCCAGGCGTTGGTCCACTCGGTCGCTTCCACCGAGGCCAGGGATCCCATGTAGTCGGCGAAGGATTCCTTCAGCCAGAGGTCGTCCCACCACTTCATGGTGACCAGGTCGCCGAACCACATGTGCGCCATCTCGTGCAGGATGGTGTTGGCGCGGGCTTGATACTGCGCGTCGGTGGCGCGGGAGGAGAACACATACGCCTCGGTGAACGTGACCAGGCCAGGGTTCTCCATGGCACCGAGGTTGTACTCCGGGACGAACGCCTGCTCGTACTTGCCGAACGGGTAGGGGTAGTCGAAGAGTTCGTGGAAAAAGTCCAGGCCGGCCTTGGTCACGGCGAAGATGTGCTCCGGATCAAAGGACTCTGCCAGCGAGGCACGGCAGTAGGCCCTCAGCGGCACCCGCAGTCTCCTGCCGTCCGCCAGGGTGCGTTGCCAGCTGTCCGTCGCCGAGTGGTACGGGCCCGCCAGGACAGTGGTGATGTAGGTGGAGATGCGCTGCGTCGGCGCGAAACGGCGGACGGAGGAGCCCGGGGATGAGCCCATCGGATCGGTCACGGCAACCGCGGCGTTCGAGGCCACGGTCCAATGGTCCGGGGCAGCAACGTGGAAAGTGAAGCTGGCTTTCAGGTCAGGCTGCTCGAAGTTGGCGAAGACCCGCTGGGCATCGGCCGGTTCATACTGCGTATAGAGGTAGGTCTTGCCGTCGGCGGGGTCGACAAACCGGTGCAGGCCCTCGCCGGTGCTGCTGTAGAGAGCGGTCCCCGTGATCGTGGCCTGGTTCTCCGCTTCGAGGCCGGGCAGCAGGATCCTTGAGCCGTCCACTACATCGTCGACGTCCAGGGTGCGGCCGTTCAGCGTCACGGAGTGGATGCCTCCGTGGATGAAGTCGGCGAACACAGTTGCGCCAGGTTCGCTGCAGCTGAAGGTAATGGTGGACCGGGAGACGAAACCCGGCGCGTCCGGGTCTTCGGCGTTGCGCAGGTCCAGCGAGACCACGTAGCTTTCCACGTGCACGATCGATGACCTGGCCGCCGCTTCGTCGCGGCTGAGGTTCTGGTTCGTCATCCGGCCCATTTAACCATCGCCAGCCAGGCTGCGCCCAGCCCCAGTCCGGCGATCAGCAGCCAGGACAGCAGAGCTGTGGAGATGGCCGGCAGTGAGGAGCGCAGCAGCTCGCGCAGGCGGACGGCAGAGCCCAGGCCGAACAATGCCGCCGCCAGCAGGAGTTCCTGCACCAACGCCGTTCCGTCCAGTACCGGCTGCGGCAACCATCCAGTGCTGCGCAGGCCCACCAGTGCGAGGAAACCCAGGACGAAAAGCGGCACTACCGGCGGCTGCCTGGCGGGCACGCCGGCGCCGGCCGAGTGCCGGGCCGCAGCCCTGGCTGCACGCCGCCGGTGCACGGCCACGGCGGCTGTCAGGGGAGCCAGCATCACCACACGGGCGAGTTTGACGACGACGGCGATGGTCAGCGCCGCTGTACCGGCGCTCTGCGCCGTCGCCACTACCTGTCCCACATCGTGCACCGAAGCTCCGGCCCAGAAGCCGAACATTTCCGCTGTCATGCCGGAGACTGCTCCGACAGCGGGGAGGACGCCGATGGCCAAGGTGCCGCAGAGCGTGACCAGAGCGACGGGCATCAAGGTGTCCTGGCTGCGGCTGCCACGGGCTGCGGCAACGGCTCCGATGGCCGAAGCGCCGCAAATGGAGAATCCGGCGGCCAGCAGCACCGGCTGGTCGCCGGGCAGGCGGTGCCAGCGCGCCAGCAGGTAGGTTCCGCCGAACGCGAGCAACAGCACCAGTACCACCAGCGCCAAGGCGAACCAGCCCAGCTCCGCCAGGTCCGACAGGGCCAGCCGGAATCCCAGCAGCACTATTCCGGCGCGCATCAGGGTGCGGGCGCAGAAGGCCAGCCCAGGGAGTGCTGCGCCGCTTGTCCACGCAGCAGCCGGCGGCAGGTTTGCCGCCAGGATGCCAAGGACCACAGAGAAGCTCATCAGCGGAACTGCCGGCACCACCGCGTGCAGAGCGTAGGCCACCAGCACGGCGGCGGCGGCGAAGAGAAGCCCAGGAACGCTGCGGCGCACCCGGAGCATGTGCCGGGTGCCACCCGACGGCGGCTGGTGCGGCTGCCCGGTACGGGCACGGCCGGTCTCCGGGGGCTGAGGTTGGGGCACCTTGCTACCGTACCGCCCGGCGGACCCTGCGCCGGCGTCCGCTGCCGCTTTGGCGGAAGCAAGCGCACGCCCGGAGCGATGGGGAAGGCACAAGGTTCGCAGGTTGTAGCCGAGCCTACAAGGCTATGGCTTTGTTCCCCTGCGCGCTCGCGGTGGGACCGAGGATGACTTCCTGGTCCTTGCTCAGCACCGTCAGCCCCGAATCGGTCACCGTGAAGCCGCGCGCCCGGTCCAGGTCCGGGTCCACCCCGATGGTGGCCCCGGAGGGAATGCGCACGTTCTTGTCCACGATGGCCCTCCGGACGATGGCTCCTTGGCCCACGGTCACCTTGTCCATCAGCACGCTGCCGTGGATCCGGGCACCTTCGGCCACGAAGACGTCCGTGGCGAGCACCGACTCGGTAACCTCTGCCCCTGAAACCACCACGCCCTGGGACAGGAGGGAGTCGTGCGCGGTACCGGCGGTGCCGCTGACTCCGCGAACCAACTTGGCCGGGGGAGACACGGTCTGCCGGGTGTAGATCGGCCACTGCAGGTTGTAGAGGTTGAAGGCCGGCAAGGGGCTGATCAGGTCCATGTGGGCCTCGTAGTAGGAATCCAGTGTCCCCACGTCCCGCCAGTACTGCTGGTCGGCCCCGGTGGAGCCGGGAATATCGTTCGCCGTGAAATCGTAGACGGCCGCTTCGCCGCGTTCCACGAAGTAGGGGATGATGTCTCCGCCCATGTCGTGGTTGGTGTCCAGCCGCTCGGCGTCGGCTTCCAGCGCCCGCAGCAAAGCGTCGGTGTTGAACACATAATTGCCCATGGACGCCAGGAAGCTGTGCGGATCATCCGCGAGTCCGGGAGTGATCGCCGGTTTTTCCACGAAAGCGCGGATTTTGGTGGGGGCGTCAGGCTCGGACTCGATAACGCCGAATTGGTTGGCCAGCGAAAGCGGCTGGCGCACCGCCGCCACGCTGGCGGCCGCGCCGGAAGCAATGTGCTCCTCGACCATCTGGGAGAAGTCCATCCGGTAAACGTGGTCGGCGCCGACCACCACCACGATGTCCGGACTGGCGTCGTGGATGAGGTTCAAGGATTGGTAGATCGCGTTGGCGCTGCCCAGGAACCAGCTCTTGCCGCGCCGCTGCTGCGCCGGCACGGAGGCCACGTAGTTGCCCAGCTGTGAGGCCATCCGCCACGTTTCGGAAATGTGACGGTCCAGGCTATGCGACTTGTACTGGGTCAACACGACGATTTGCAGGTAACCGGAATTGACCAGGTTGGAGAGGGCGAAATCAATCAGCCGGTAGCTGCCGGCAAACGGCACGGCGGGCTTGGCCCGGTCGGCTGTGAGCGGCATCAGCCGTTTTCCCTCGCCGCCTGCGAGTACAACGGCCAGTACCTTTTTCTGTGGCATGGTTTCCCCATTCGCATCCCTGCGGTCCCTTGCCGGACCGACATATCACGTCCCCCTTGTCCTCAAACAGTAGAGGAAGGCACGGGCGTGCACTACGTTAGGTGTCGTGCGTGTAGACATTGTGACAAAAGAATTCCCGCCGGAGATCTACGGCGGGGCCGGGGTGCATGTGGCCGAATTGAGCCGGGTACTGGCCGACACGGTTGACCTGCACGTGCATGCCTTCGGGGCTGATCGGCCCTCGGACTTTCACGGCGCGAGCGTGCGCAGTTATGCGGTTCCGGCCGGTCTGCGGGGAGCGAATGCGGCAGTGCAGACCCTCGGCGTCGACCTGGAGATGCTGGATGGCTTCGTCGGCGCCGACCTTATCCATTCCCACACGTGGTACGCCAACATGGCCGGGCATCTGGGGTCGCTGCTGCACAATGTTCCGCACGTGTTGAGCGCCCACTCGCTGGAGCCGTTGCGTCCATGGAAGGCCGAGCAGCTGGGCGGGGGCTACCGCCTCTCCTCGTGGGTGGAGCGCACGGCCTATGAGGCGGCAGCCGCAGTCATTGCCGTGTCGGCCGGGATGCGCCAGGACATCCTGCGCAGCTACCCGGATGTGGATCCGGGCCGGGTGCACGTGGTCCACAACGGCGTGGATGTGCGGCAATGGAAACCGGATCTGAACGACGACGCCGTGCGCGCCCTGGGGATAGACCCTGACCGGCCCAGCGTGGTCTTCGTGGGGCGGATTACCCGGCAGAAGGGTGTACCGTACTTGCTGCGGGCGGCGGCACTGCTCCCGCCGGACGTACAGCTGGTGCTCTGCGCCGGCGCTGCCGACACCCCGGAACTGGCGGCCGAGGTAAACCATCTGGTGGCCGGGCTGCGCGCGACCCGCGACGGGGTCGTGGTGATCGAACGAATGCTCCCGCGCCCGGAACTGATCCAGGTGCTCAGCCACGCGACCGTGTTCGCATGCCCCTCCATCTATGAGCCGCTGGGCATCGTGAACCTGGAGGCCATGGCCTGCGGCGCCCCTGTTGTCGCCAGTGCCACCGGCGGCATCCCGGAAGTCGTCGATGACAGCGTCACGGGCGTGTTGGTGCCGCTGGAGCAGGCGACCGACGGGACGGGGACCCCGTTGGATGAGGAACAGTTCGTGCACGATTTTGCCAACGCGCTCATCAAGACGTTGGAAAACCCCGCCGCCGCCCGGCGGCAGGGCGAGGCAGGCCGCCGGCGCGCCGAGGCGCACTTTTCCTGGGACTCGATCGCCGATAAGACACTCGAGGTCTACCGCAGCGTGCTGGACTGAGGGAAGCCGCGCACGAAGCGCCGCTGCCACGGGGTCTCGACGGCGCCGCGGCGGTAGTGCTCCCGTACGTAGCCGATGGCGTCGGCGGCGGGAACGCCGTCCAGAATCGCCATGCAGGCCAACGCCGTGCCGGTTCGCCCCCGTCCGCCGTAACAGGCGACCTCCACCCGCTCGTCCGCCGCGCGCTGCCACGCTTCGCCGAATGCCGCCGCGGCATCGGGCGGGTCCTCCGGCAACCGGAGATCGCGCCAGGATACCCAGCGTTGCTCCCACACGGTGGGCCTCGGTGGCCGGTGCTTCAGATACAAAGCGAAATCAGGCACAGGACCAGGGGGCAGGCCACGGCGCAGGGCACGGCCCCGGACCAGCCGCCCCGATGGCAGCAGCAGCACTCCCGGCAGCCCGGGATCCCAACCCGACTCCATGGCACAGACACTAACCCCGGACGCAACTACACGCCTCATCGCTTGAGGTTTCCGGCAGCTGTTTTGTACAGCCACCCCGTACGGGCGTTCTTGCCCGTGCAGTCCGGGCTCAGGACCGAAAGCGGCTCAAAAGACGCTTTCGGTGCTGTTGGTGCAGTCCACCGCCTCGCGGACCACGTCGGTGAGTCTGCCGCGGCGCCTGAATGAGTGGCGTTGCTGCGTTGCACCCGTGCCGGCTTGCAGCATCTGCATCAGGATGTGGTGGACGGAGGCGTCGTCTTCTGTTTCTGCCAGCACCGGGCCGACGTGTTCCAGGAGGGACCTCGCTGCGGCGTGCGCAGGACAGGGCCGGTTCCTGAGCGGGTGGATGAGTTCGCTGCTCAATCCGGACTTGCTGGCCCGCCAGGACGCAAGGCGCAGCACTTCTGTTGGCGTCTCGGGGGCCGGCAAACCCTCCCTCCAATCCCGGGCGGCAGTCTCGACCAAAGCCCGGGCAAGGGCTGCGATGGCTGCAGCGTGGTCGGGGTCGAGGCACGTATCCGCTACGCGCAGCTCGACCGTTGGATAGTCCCGGGCCAGGCGGCCGTCGAAGTAGACCATGCCCTCGTCGAGCAGCACTCCGCTGGTCAGCATTTCCCGGATGGACGCCCGGTACGCGGCATGGGAACCAAAGACGTCAGTCGGTCCAGAGCCGGGCCACCGCCTCCATACCTGGTGCCGAAAGCTGGAGTAGCCGCTGTCGGTGCCTTGCCAGAAAGGCGAGTTGCTGCTCAAGGCCAGCAAAAGCGGAAGCCATATTCGTATGCGGTCCAGTACCGCGACGCCTTCATCGGGGGATTCTATGGAGATGTGAACATGGAAGCCGCAGGTCAATTGTTCGCGAAGAGTCAGGCCGAAGCGGCGTTCCATCTCAACGTAGCGCTGATGCCTGACCAGGCGTGACGACACCGTGAGGGGAAAGGTCCCCAACGCTGCTGTCCTGGCGCCCAGCGGTTGGGCCAGGCGGTCTGTCTCTGCGCGTCCTGCCCTGATAGCCCCCGCCAACGACTTCAGGTCTTTGAACGGAGCGGAGACTGCTTCGACCTGCTCCTGCTTCACTTCAAACTCCAACGTGCCGGAATCCGCGGCCTTCTCAGTGCTGGCGTTCGACAGCAACTGCTCCGCGATCGACGCGATACCGCCGGTCTTGGCATCTACCAACAGCAACTCTTCTTCGACCCCGAAGGTGCGCATAATGAACGGCTCTTTCCTTGCTGCTCCAGCGGCGTCGCTGAAGATGCCGGATGGCATGGCTGCTGTTACCCGCCAACGCCGGGCGGCGCCGCAGCTGTGCGGAACCACTGGCGGAGAGGGGTCGGCAACGGACAGGTCGGCGCCTTCAACGCGCCATGTTGGTCCCCGGCAGATTCGGGAGCCGGGAACGAGGGGAAGCCCCATGGCCCTGGCCCCAAGCGGTGCGCGGGGTGCCCGGCCACGGCCGACAACCGGCACGGAAGGGAACCGGAGCGCTCTTCCTGCTAAAAGCGCCTGCATAATAAACCCGGACACACAACTGTACCGTAAGGCTGCTTATCAGTTAATCCCCAGCCGGCCGTTTAGTGGCTCCTCGCGCCGCCTCAGCGGGGGACGGCGCCGACAGGACAACGGATCAGTGCAGCACGATGTCAACCGGTCGGGCCAGCGAGCGGCCGCGTTCGAGGATTCCCGACCGATTGGCGGACTCGTCGCGCAGGACTTCGGTGACGGAACCGAGGAAGCGGGCCAGGTCCACCTTGTCCTCGGGGGCAGCCAGCAGCAGCTGGAACCCGAATTCGTGCAGCGCGTTAATGCTGGCTTCGGCAAACGCCAGCGACGACTTCACGAAGGCCTCGTCCATCATCACCGTGCCGAAGGTGCTGAAGCCCTGCCCCGCAATGCCCAGCTGGTAGGCCAGCGCCGACGCCATGATGAACGCGGTGAAGCGCTGGCCTTCGCCGCCGGACATCAGGCTGGCCTGCAGGTTGGTGTAGGCGCGGCCGTCGGCCAGAAGGTTGGTGCAGGTGATGTCCACGTGCGACCGCACGTCGAGGACCTCGGCACGCCAGCGTCGCTCATCCTCGGAGGCCAGCCGCTCGACGATCCGCTCCAAGGCAAGGTAGCGCTCGTCCATGTCCTCACCGGTCTGCCGCCTCCCCATGACCGGCAGGGCGTTTTTAAGGTCGGTTCTGAACTTGTGCGAGGCGTCCGGGACTGCATTGGCGATCTCGATCTGCAGATGGCTGTCCGCGTGGTAGCTCACCCGACGCAGGATCTGGTTCAGCGGCTGCAACCGGGACGCAATGCTGCGGCGTTCTTCGTCCAGCAACTGGAGCAGGTCGCTGAAGCGTTCGTAGGTGCGGTTGTTGAAGTACTCGCGGAACTCTGCCTCCCGCTGGGGCAGGCCCTCACCGACAATGTCGTGGTAGCGGGCTTCGTAGTCTCCGGCGGCCTGGAGCGAGGTCCCATGGTCCGAACCCCACTGCCGGACGTAGGACTCGAAAATCTTCACCAGCTGGCTGCCGGTCTCCAGCGCCGTGCGTTCGAGGGCGCTGCGCGAGGCCAGCAAGTCGCGCTCCACCCGGGTGCAGACGTCGCTGAGGGACGTCAGATCGGTAATCTCCCCGTGCGGGGCAAAAAGCGAGTCGAGTTCAGCGGCAAGTTCTTCGGTCAGCTGCCCGCCGGTCCCGCCGGCCGCGGGCAACGCGTCGCGGCGGCTGCGTGCGGCGTCCAGCTCTGCGGACAAACGGGCGACGTCTCCTTTGAGCACACCGATCTTTTCGGTGGCGGCTGTGAGGTCCAGCTCGGCGGTCTCCAGCTCGAAGCGCAACTGCTCCAGGTCGGCGTTGGCATCCCGGGCCTGGTCCAGGCGTTCCGCCGCGGCGTCCACCGCTGCGGTGTGGGCTGCCGTGGAAATTTCCTCCCAGCTGCGGGTGTCTGCTGCAACGGTCTTGGCTGCAGCCAGCCGCCGGACCAGATCCTGCTGCTCCCGGGCACGTTCTGCGGAGGCGGAGTCGGCGTCTCCGTAGGTGCCGCGCAGTTCCAGCAGCCGGGCGGCGAGTGCGGCGATCTTGTCCTGGTTGTCGAAGCCC